>JAKBDW010000341.1:0-6165 GCA_021834245.1 Pseudomonadota bacterium | reverse complement strand
AAATCCCTCTTCGTAGCGCAGGATCTCGTTGTCCAGCCGAAGCCGCACCAGTTCTTCCGCCTCGGCCTATAGCGCCGTGCGGGTTGTCTCACGGGCAGCCGCATGGCGCTCTTCCTGGCGTCAGAGCAACAAAAGATCGGGATTGATGCCAACCTCAAGCCGGTTTCAGCGCCAGTAAACCAGTTCTGCATGCCGGACAATACCGGTGCCCGGTTCTACGGTGACTTGCTCGATTCCATGCACGGTCTAGGCAAGAGAACGGGCCGCCTCCGTTTAGTCCCAGCACCTGATCGCCGAAGCCGAGGGGTCCGCCCTCATGATTGTGCACAATCTGAAGAAGCGGGATCGATTTCCAAGGCGCGCTCGTAGTACCGGATGGCCTGCTCTTAGCCTTCCTGCTTGGCATAATCATTGCCAAGGGTGTTGATGTGCGCCTCGACCGAGCGAGGATTGAGCTCTACCGCCCGCTCCAGGCGCACGACTGACTCTTCCACCCTTCCCTGCGTTAGTTAGAGTCCAGCCAAGGGCGCCATGAGCATCGGCGAAATCAGGCCGCTGCGAAATCACCCGTTCAAAGCAGGACATCGCCTCATCGAGCCTGCCCTGTCCGCGCAACGCCCGCCCGAGATTGAAATGAGCTTCCGGGAGGTCTGGCTGCAACTGGATGGCAGTTCTACATTTCTCAATTGCCTTGTTGAAACGGTTCAGCGAAAGAAATACCTCGGCAAGGTTGTTGTGAAAGATGGCGATCGTCGGATTGACTTCGATTGCCCGCTGGATCAATGCTACGGCGGTATCATGATCGCCCAGTAGACGCGCCGTAAGCCCCTTGAGGTGCAGCGCGTCGGCATTGGCCGGATCATTGCGCAACACGAGATCGCAAACGGCTGCGGCTTCTGGCAAACGACCATTCTGTTGCAGCTGAAGCGCCGCGTGAATTGCCCCGGATACGGAGACCAATCTGCCGCCGGGAAGCGCGATCGGCCCGTTGTGCCTGGTACCGGGCTTCCGCATCACCGCAGGGTCGCCGCAGCAATGCTTGAATTTCCTGCCGCTGCCGCAGGGACAGCGCTGATTTCGCGACGGGCTGCTCATCGGAATTCACCGCAATGATGATGCGGATCAAACGCTCTCGCGGGCGATGAATAGGAATGTGGCGTCATGGCAATTCGCTCAGCGTGCGCGGTAGTATCGTGCTCCGAAGGGCGGCATTCCATTCTTGTTGCGGCCGGCCTTTGCACCAAACATACTACGCAGGCTCCTGTCTCCGGGATGTTTGCAAAACAGCCTGAAGTCAGGCGGTCAGCCCCCAGACCGGTTCCCGCCTGCTGACAGAATCTCGTAGCAGGCACATGGCTCAAGGAAGCATTGTACGGATAAACAGCCGATGCTAACACCGGATACCAAAAGACAGGCCGTGATGCTCCTCCAGTCCAATCGGCTGGTCGAGGCCCGGACGCTGCTCGAACAATATTGCCGGAAAGACCGGAATGACATCGAATCCTGGATCTACCTGGTTCAAATAAACGCGCGACTCGGGCAGCCCGACAGAGTCGAAACCTGCTGCCGCGAAATCATCCGAATCCAGCCGAAATCGCATGACGCACACTACCACATGGGATGCGCCCTCATGTTTCAGGGCAAGCGGCAGGAAGCGGCCCGGACCTTCGATCGGGCACGCGAACTGAAACCCGCTCATGCCCCGACGCACCTCCAGTCGGGACATGTCTCCACCAGTCCCACGGAAGCGCTACAGCATTACCAGCGCGCCGTGGAGCTCGAACCAGCATTCGCCGAAGCCCACGGCGCCCTGGGAGCCGCATTGGTGAGCTGCAGCCGGGTCGCGGAAGCCATTGGGAGCTTTCGGCAGGCACTTCGCCTAAACTCGAAGCTCCACCGCCTGCACAGCGACCTCCTGTTCACGCTGAACTACGGCGCCGATCAGGATGCTAGCGCGGTATTTTCCGAACACCGACGCTGGGGTGAACTCCATTCCCTACCGGCCGTTACCTCGCTTGGCAACTCACCGGACCCGGATCGCCGGTTGCGTGTCGGATACGTGTCACCTGACCTGCGGGAACATTCCGTTGCGTATTTTTTCGAACCGTTGCTGGTCAATCACGCTGCTGACAGCATTGAGACGTTCTGCTACGCCGAAGTCGCCCAGCCGGATACCGTGACACAGCGACTTCAGCCCCTGTCCGAGCACTGGCTTACCACCTGCGGCATGAGCGATATCGCGCTCAGTGAACGCATTCGCGCGGATCGCATCGACATTCTGGTCGATCTTGCAGGGCATTCTTCCAATAACCGGCTGCTGACATTTTCCACCAGAGCCGCTCCGGTGCAGGTCACCTATCTAGGTTATCCAAATACGACGGGATTGAAAGCGGTCGATTATCGACTGACGGATGGCTGGGCCGACCCGCCCGGTCAGACCGAGAAATTCCACACGGAAAAACTCGTTCGCTTGCCGCAGGGGTTCCTATGCTATCGCCCCCCGGCCGACTCGCCACCGGTAGCCTCCTTGCCCGCGACAACTCGCGGCCACATCGCCTTCGGCTCATTCAACAATCTGCAAAAGATGACACCGGAAGTGGTTGCGCTCTGGGCGGAACTTCTGCATGCGGTGCCGGATTCCCGACTGGTGCTGAAGAACTACTCTCTGGGGGATCCCGCTTTACGCGCGCGCCAATTCCAACTTTTCGCCGAATGCGGGATTCCTGCCGACCGACTGGACCTGCGCGGGCGCAACGATACGCTCGCAGAACATTTGGCCTCGTACGGGGACATTGACGTCGCGCTGGACAGCTTTCCCTACAATGGAACCACGACAACTTGCGAGGCCATGTTCATGGGTGTCCCCGTAGTGACCCTGGCCGGTGATCGCCATGCCGCTCGCGTGAGCGCGAGCCTGCTCACGCAAGTTGGCCTTTCCAACCTCATCGCTGAGACCCCGAACGCTTACCTCCGCATAGCGACGGAACTTGCCGCAGACCTTGAGATACTGGCGCAACTTCGCGCCGAACTGCGCCAGCGGATGACCGCCTCCCCCCTGTTCGATGGAAAGCGCTTCGCGCGCGACGTCGAACACGCCTACCGCGATATGTGGAGAGACTGGTGCAAACTTCAGAGAAAAGAAATGCAATCCACTCGAACCCCCTGACATACGACGGCCTGAGTTGATGTCGAGGCGGATGCGGTTCGCCAAGATGATTTTGCACCAGGCGAACCTGTTGACAGGGCAATTCCCTGATTGCGTCGGTGCCAGCAGCCTTGGACGCAACTCGAGCGCTCAGCTTCCGCGGTTTCTTGCATACCAGCGAAGAACCCCGACCCTTTTAAGTTTCGGAAAATACCTTTTCAGCGCGACATGTGAATTTGGTCCCGCCCCGTAATCCGACCCCGAGTCGGCTCACCCGACCCGATGACAGTGGCCACACGGCAGTTGGGCAGGGGGGACAATCCAGTCTGATGATGCGTTCAAGACCCCAGCAGTTCTCCTCGTGTCTGACGCCTATACGTCCCAAAACTGAACACTCCGACGAGCCCGGAAATGAACAGCCACCCCGTTGCAGGAAGTGGAACTGGCCTGACGAAACCCTCGAGATGCAAATAATACTGAGCGTTGGGCACGAAACTATTGGCAGGTAACGTCGCTGTGTAATTGAGCGTATAAGCATCTCCGTAAACGCCGTCCCAGGCGAAATCGGCGTTGCCATTGGTAAAGATGTGACCTGTGCAATCCAGTGCGGAACAGTTAACCGGCTGCCATGCCCCGCCGCCCAGGGAAACTACCTGCGAATTCCAGTTCATGGTCCAGCCACTCAGGTTGAGCCCGCCGGCTGAGCTTCCAGACGAAGTACCGCCACTGGCGGCGAAAGCCAGACTATCCGAACCGGGAATGTTCAGGAATTTCCATTGGTCGATGGCTCTGGGAGACGTCGTGGCTCCAATCACCAGACCGGCCGTGCCTTGAGCAAGGGGCTCTTTGTCAGTGATAAGGATTGTGCTGTCGCCCCTGTCATCTATGGCAAAATACGAGCCACCGGTAACCACTGGTTGGTTATAAGTAGTAACGAAATTAGTTACACCCGGCGTGATGGTCAGGGTATCACCCGCATTTAGCGTCGACGCGTGCGAAGCGGCGTTGCTCACTCCCAGAAGCGTGCCAAGTGCCGTGCAAAGTATGCACTTTTTCACGTCTTTCATGTCATTCCTCCGATTGGAGTGGTCTGGACACCCGAAGCGATGTTCCAGGCGTCATCCTTGCCGAACGAAGTGGCCAGAACAATTCCGGCAATCTCTTTACCGGCTATGGCGCTTTCGCATCCCGACCCCAAGCAGGCCAAGCAAGCCTGACGAAAGCAACCACACCGCAGACGGTATCGGCAAAACCGGGTTCATGACACCCTCAAGATGCAGGTAGTACTTCACACTGCCAAGACCTGAAGGATCTCCGGCCGGTATTGTCGCCGAATAGTTCAGGCTGTAGGGGTCTCCCTCGATGCCATCCCAGATGAATTGAGCATTACCATTGGTGAAGGTATGACCGGCGCAGCCCAGGGCGGAACAGTTGAGGGGTTGCCATGCGCCGCTGCTTACATTGATAACTGAATAACCATTCCACGTCATGGTCCAGCCGCTAAAATTCAGCCCCGCCGTCGTACTCCCGGAAATCGGCGCCGTCAGATAGTCCGATCCGGTATTTCCGAAGAAATACCATGGCGCATCGATGGCATTAGTGTCGCTCGGCAGCGGCGTCCCCGAATGCGAAGCCCCAGGCGCAGTGAGGATATTGGTCAATAGTCCGACACTGCCCTGCGAAAGCGCTATCTTCTCGGAGTTCGAGATGATGTTGTCATTGTTCGCATCGACGCCGAAGTAAGATCCGGTAAATCCTGTTATCCCCTGGCTCGTACTAACGGCCTTTCCGGTCGTGATTGTCATATATGCTGAGGTACCGATCGACGCCGCGTGTGACGCCGCACAGGCAAAACCCAGAGACAGCCCCAGGGCAGTGGCCAACGTTTTCCTTTGCATATTTTCTCCTCCATTTTGAATGTCTTGATTCAGCTTGACGTTCCGCCAAGCGGCGGTTGTTGCATGGTCACCGCAGCAGCCGTCATCCAATCGCACTGGCAAGATCTCAATTCCATTCTTTCGATGTTGTACTCAGCAATTCCCGTGCCATCGTAACTGATTCCGAAAAACTGTAGATACAACAAGACAATGTCCGCATTGACATTACGATCGATTCATCGCTGTAGCGTATTTGTAAATATTTTCGACACCCCGGGATGGCCTGATTGTTCCAAATGCACGTATGTGCGCCGGCCGCTCGTTATGTGAAACGGGACTTCCAAATCACCCTTGCGCATTTGGATTGAGCCGGCGCGCACCAGACACTCGCCCACAACGACTGGGCGGAATTTCGGGTGTCCTTGCAGGTGACTGTCGACCACCCGCCCGGACCCTAAGCCTCCCGCGGACAGCTCACCTCGGTGCTTCGCACCTTCCCTGAGCTCGTAGCGTCGCAATACTCCCGGGATAACGCGAGACCGCCTATCGCCCGAGAATTTCCCTCGCTAGAATGATGCGCAACAGCATGCGCGTTGATGTCGGTGTTCGAATCGTCGATTCGATCGATTTGATGAACTCGTACCCGGGTACCCGACATTCTTCTAAATTGGCCTCGATCCGCCACGCCACGAAATCGGGAAGTCCCGGAGAACATCGGGTTTTAGACATGGGCAAGCATTCAATCGACAAGGAGGCGCAGGAACTGATCCGGCTGTTTCAAGCAAACCGGCTAGTGGAAGCACGAGCCGTCGGAATCCGATTGATTCGCGAAGCCCCGAACAACCGGGAAGTCCTCTCCATCCTGGGCGCGATTCACGGCAGGCTCGGCGAATTCCGCGATGCCGAATCCTGTTATCAGACACTAGTTTCCCTCGAACCAAGAGTCTTCCAGCATCACTGCTACCTTGGGCTGTCCCTGATCATGCAGCGACGTCTTGAAGAAGCCGCGAAACCTTTCCAGGCCATGCTGCAGCTGCGCCCCGACTTTGCCGAAGGCCATATGCACATGGGCTGTCTTGCCCGGGACCTTGGTCATCACGACATGGCAATCCAGCATCTGAGGGAGGCGATGCGCCTTGCCCC
>JAKBDW010000006.1:0-6180 GCA_021834245.1 Pseudomonadota bacterium | reverse complement strand
AATATTTTCCAGTTGATCCTCCTTGAAATTGGCCTCTACCCACAGCTGGTTTAGCGGCACGATGGCCATCAGCGGCGTGCCGGGAGCAACCCGCTGTCCTACCTGCACGCTGCGCTTTGCCACGTAGACTGTTACAGGCGATAGCACCGCGCACCGTTCCCAGGCGACGTATGCCGCCCGCAGCCTGGCCTTCGCTTCCTCGACAAGCGGATGATGCCGTATGGTAGTGCCTGCCACTAGGACCAGAGCAGCCTGATATTCATGTTGCGCCACACGCAGCGCGGCCTGCGCCCCTTGGTATGCCGTCTTGGCATGGTCCAGGTCTTCCTGCGACACCGCTTGCGAGGCGACAAGGGTTTGACGGCGCGCAAGGTCCTCCTTAGTTCGGGCGACTTCCGCTTCTCGTAGACGGATCGTAGCCCGTAAGCGCCCGACGTTGTCGAACATTTGATGCACTTGCCGCACCGTCTGAGCCAAGCCTGCCTTCGCCTGGCCTAGAGCGATGCGCGTGTCGGTATCGTCCAACCGAACAAGTGACTGTCCCTGCTGCACCAGATCGGTCTCATCGGCGTCTATAGCAACGACGGTGGCTGATATTTGTGGACTGATTCCGACAATATTTCCAGCGACGTAGGCGTCATCCGTCGTTTCAGCAAAGCGCCCGATTAGAAGCCAGTATGCGCCGTATGCCAGACCCAGCAACGCGAAAACAAGCGCCAGTCGCAGCAACAGTTGTTTGCGTCTGCCATTTCCACTTGCGCCGATCGCAGACGGATTTTCTTTGATATTGTCGCTCATTCACTCTCCTGTCTTTTACGGATGAGCAGGGCGCGCGGTGTCGCGCCCGTACCCTCCGCCGAGTGCGTAAATCAATTGCGTTACTGCCTGCAACCGCCTGGCACGCAGTCCGGCCTCGATTGTGCGTTGCGCCAGCAAGTCACGCTGCACTATCAGGACGGTGAGGTAGTCAGAGATTCCCGCCTTATATCGCATTACTGCCAGATCATAAGCACTCTCGCTTGCCTCGCGCGCCTCTGTCTGACGCGCAAGTTCCCGGGTGACCGACGCAAGCGATGCAAGGCGATCGGCAACTTCACGGGCCGCGTCGATAATCGACTTTCGATACTGGGAGACCGCCAAATCGTATTGTGCGTAACGCGCCTTGAGATTTGCGCGCAAGAGCCCTCCCTCGAATATCGGGAGATGAATGGCCGGCCCGAAGAGGCCAAAATTGCTGCCGGAATCTAGAAGCCTGTTCAGATCCAGGCTTTGCTTGCCGAACTGGGCCGTCAGGCTGATGTTCGGATAGAAACCCGCGCGTGCCGCGCCGATTTCCTCGGCCGCTGATTCAACCTGCCAGCGCTTGGCAATCACATCTGGTCGGCGCGCCACGAAATCGATTGGTAAGCTCGCAGGTAAGGGAAAGGGTTGATTGAAATGGCCGGCGGGTGCGCTGAACGTTTCAGCTGCATCCGGCCCCGCCCCGATCAGGGCGGCAAGTCCGTATTTGTCGTGCGCGACGGAATTTCGCAGGAGCTCGATATTTGCCTCGTCGGCAGCGACGTCCGTTTCAGCCAGCTTCAGAGCCAGCTGCGTCTCCAATCCACTAGCGACACGCAGGCCGACAAGATGCCGGAAGGTTTTCTGCTGCACAAGAGATTCGTCCGCCACGGCAAGGCGCGCTTCGTCCCCTTGCAGCTGAAAATAAACTTGAGCGACGGCGCTAGCTACTGCAAGTCTCGTTTGCGCAGCTTCTGCCTCGGCCACTTTCGCCCTGCCAAGCTGGGCGCGCACGATGGCGCGGTCCTGTCCCCACAGGTCGAGATGGTAAGCCAAATCCAAAGTCATCTGGCCCTGGGTATGAGTGCTACCTGCAATAGGTGGGGGAAACAGGCCGTTCTCGCTGAACTTTTCACGAATGGCCGATGCGTTTGCAGAGACTTCTGGGAACAGCGCCGAGCGCACACCGGCAACCGTTTGCTGTGCGAGATCCAGCCGCGCCTGGGCAACCTTGAGGTCGGGACTATCGGCCAAGGCCTTGGCTACAAGCGCGTCCAGTTCAGGATCGCCAAAATCTTTCCACCAGTCATCTGCCGGCCATCCGCCAGACTGAAAAACCGGAGACAAAAGTGAGTTGGCAACGCTTTTCTTCATCGAATACGATGCTGAGGACGGCATTGCCGACAGCTTATGCGAGGGAATGGAGACGCAACCCGCCAGAAACGACGAAAGCGCGACAAGCGCCACGCCGAATTGGCCTGCCGTTAGCGTGCGCACCAGACTCAATTCCTGTTCTTCCTTTTTGAAGTGGTTCGCCGACGATCGTGTCGGCGCTGACGCGCAATCCGCCCTATTCCGCCGAGCGAAAAATCGACAATGTGCCCTGCAAGTCGCTCAATATCCCGCGCCTGATACCCGAATTCGGGATCGATGAGGCCTACCACGCGTCGCGCGCACTGATAGTACAGACACTGTCCCACCACGCTCAGGCTGCAGCGGCGGACCGTTTCGGCCGGAATTTCCTCGCCGACCAGAGACCGAATCAAGCTGTTCAGCCCAACGAACTGCGGTCTTACAAACTTTTCCACGATCAACTCAAAAGCCGCCGTGGGCTCAATCATTTCGCGCGCGATTATCTTGCCCATCGTGAATTGCGGCGTATCCACCAGCAGGCGCTTGAGAAAATTGCTCACATAGTTTCTCAAGTCCGCCTGCGCAGCGGACGTCGATTCGTGCCGTCTGCGCTGCGATATATTCTCCATGGCCTGCGCGGCATGATGTTGAATTACTG
This sequence comes from Pseudomonadota bacterium, assembly GCA_021834245.1. Classification (GTDB taxonomy): domain Bacteria; phylum Pseudomonadota; class Gammaproteobacteria; order Acidiferrobacterales; family UBA6901; genus JAJXUF01. Next base: position 3,389 of record JAKBDW010000006.1, on the reverse strand, counting down.
CGGCATAAAGCCCTTCCTTGCTACCAAAGTAATAGTTCACTGCGGCGATATTGGCATTCGCCCGCGCCGCGATGTCGCGAACCTTGGCCGCACCGAATCCGCACTCGACAAACATTTCAGTTGATGCGTCAATCAACCGCTTGCGTGTGTCGGACTCCAGATCTGTTTCCGAAGCTGTCATCTTTAGGTCATCTGTTAACGACAGGGATTGAAACGTTTGTATCAAACAATTGTTTTAATATCAAGCAAAAAAAAGGGGAGCGTCGCCGAGTAATTGTCAGCAAGAAAGTGTGCGTTTGCGTGTCGCGTTACGGGCAATGTTAGCCGGAGAGGTGGACGTAGACATATGCGTATCGGGCTCTTCAGTTTACAGGTCTCGAACAATTACGCATGCAAAGGCCTGACAATTTGTGGCATTGTTCTTGTTGGCTGCGCTTGCCGCTAGCGTGCATAAAAATCGGCACGGCCAATGTGCACTGCAATTCACGTCCGGCAAGACGAGTTGGTTATGGGTCTAAGCTTTCCCAATTATTGTGTCGCTGCCGTCGCTCGGCACGGTAGTTTGTGATTTCCAACCGCACGTTGTCGGGGTCAGAGAAGAACACTGCGAAATAGTCTGGTGCATAATCAGGATAAAGTTTGGGCTTACTCACCGAAATGTTTTGTTCTTTGAGCTGCCGCGCCGCTTCTTTCACGTCCTTTTCACTCTCAACCCTCAGGCAAAAATGATGGAGGCCAGGCGCATAAGGATCATGCTCATTTTTGGAACGAGCTGGTCTCAGTACGTACCCGAAGTGTCGGTTGTAGTAGTGAATGTGCTTTTCACCATCGATTTGAAAGCGGTTCTTTTGAAAGCCGAGAATTGGCATTACTGCATCATAAAAGCACTCCGACTTATCCATGTCGGAGACAGTGATGTAAATGTGGTCGATTCCGATGACTTGAGGCATCTGCTTATTCTGTCTGATGGCTTACAGCAACGAAGGAAAACGGAAACGGATCCAGTCAAAGCGCGATTTTATGAGTCCGGCACCGATGATCTCTATGTCAATGAAACCCATGGTTGCGAGCAACGCGCCTAATGCTACACCGGCTTGAGTAAGCGGGCACCGGAACCCTGCTTTCCAAGTCGATCTGACGGATTACGCAGCGGGCAATCCGTTACCGACAGACACCCGCAGCCTATGCAGCTCGCAAGCTGATCACGTAATTGAGTTAGCCCCAAGATTCTGCGGTCCAGATCGGCCCGCCATTGCGCAGACAGCTTGTTCCAGTCTCGCACAGTCGGTGTTCGGCCTGCCGGAAGTGTTTCGAGTGCGGATGCGATATCCCCGAGTGGAATCCCGACCCGCTGAGCGATCCGGATCACAGCAACACGGCGCAAGACGCCGCGCGCATAACGACGGTGCCCAGCATCGTTGCGCCAACTGTTTATTAGCCCTTTCGACTCATAGAAATGAATGGTCGAGACGGGGACGCCGCTTCGTTTGGCGAGTTCTCCAACGGAAAGTTCGGGTCGTAGTGCCGCTCTGTCAGACTGCACCATAAATTTTCCCCTTGACCTCAACTATGGTTGAGGTTTTAGCATGCTGTCATTGCTGACCACAACGACAACAATATGACAGTACCCTTGCCACCTAGCCCGTCGAACACCTACCAACAGGAGTGATGGACATGCAGACAGATGAAATCCTGCAGGAAAACATTGTAATCCAGGCGGCTGGTGGAGGTTCGGCTATGGGTGCATATATGGCCCGGCCGGCCACGGGAGGCAAGTACCCTGCGGTAATCGTGGGTATGGAACTATTTGGGGTAACCGCCCACATAAGAAACATCGTAAATCGTGTTGCCGCCCTAGGTTATCTTGTCATCGCCCCTGATTTCTATCACAGAGTTGAGCCAAACGCTGAGCTCACCTACGATCAAAGTGGTCGCGCCAAGGGGTTTGAATTGCTTCGCCAGGTGAGCCGCAAAGATGTACTGGACGATGTTCGGTCGACTATGGACTTTCTAAGGGCGCATCCTGAGTCTTCCGGGCGACTCGGATTCCTAGGATTCAGCGTCGGTGGACATATAGGTTACCTGGCAGCGACTCAGATGAACTTGGCCGCATGCGTCGTTTTTTACCCAGGTTGGCTAGCGAATACTGATATCGGGCTGAGTCAGCCGGAACCCACTCTGACCATGACCTCAGGCATTGCGCGTCACGGAGGAGCGGTTCTCTTTTTTGTAGGCGAAAATGACTTTCTCATTAAGGCCAAGGATCGCGAGGAGATTGCCGCCGCGTTAGCCGAGACTAACGTGCGACATGAGATCGTCGTTTATCCGGAGGTGCAGCATGGATTCTTCTGTGATGAACGCGAAAGCTTCAATCAGCAGGCGAGGGATGACGCCTGGGAGCGGACGCAACATTTCCTTTCAGAGCTGCTAAATGACACATAACTAGCGCCGGCGCAAAACTCGATGGAACGTGCCTGGTCTGCTCCCATTAAGCCGTGTGAACAGCCAGGCGTTTTGGTTTCGCCAGTTAGGTCCCCCAGGCCTCCGTCAACTGGAAGTAAGTTCCGGTAAATTGCGAAAATAATCCAGCGACTCCGGGTTTGCCAGCGCGTCACTTGCTGTAGTCACGTCACCCACCTCCTTCAGGCCGCTGACTCCGTCAGGGTTAGCGCTCACCGTCAACCAGGTATCATTGTCAGTCCTGCGTCCACGACAAGCCAGCCGCTATTCGTCTCGAAGGGAATTTCCCATTCAGAACGCCACTCGCAAAATGTTGTACCTGCCCTATTACCTCCAACGTCCCTTGCGGCTTGCTCAGGAAATTAGTGGCAGATTTTGCGCCGCGAATTCGCGCGATGATCGCCGCGCCTGAAGTACATTCATGAGAGGCGTCCCGCCCTCAATTGCCGATTGCGGTAAAGAGAGCGAGGTCGTTGATTGCGACAATTCGCTCGCGGCTGCTATCCCGGCGTTGGTTGCCGCCAAGACGACGGCGGGCTTTTTGAGCAAATGCATTGGTCACCTCCTCCCGCGCCGCGCTGTAAGCGGCATTGCGGAAGGATTCTCGTTTTTTGCGTCCCGGAAATGCGACAAACGGATGGTTTCGTCTTCTCAAACCAGCAATATTACAGATTAACAGGCGTGCGGGACCCGACTTTGATGCGCGTCAAACGGGGCTGAAAAAAATGAACCGACGGGGATAAGTCTAAAAACTCTTTTACTTACAATCAGCGTGGCGAGAGAGGACGCACCCACCCGGACGGAAAGGCCGGGTGGGTGGCGTTGCGACAATCAGTGCGCTTTGGCTGGTGGCACAAGCCTTTGCGGCTTGATCAAGGCGTAACCGTGACGCTCGGCATCGGCGATTGCCGGGTAGGCTCCGGGAACGA
>JAKBDW010000309.1:0-6204 GCA_021834245.1 Pseudomonadota bacterium | reverse complement strand
AGGCGCCGAACTGGGGGCTCAGCGTTCCCGTCATCTACGAGAAGCAGACGATAGACTGGCGCAAGACGCCCGTTCCGGACGATGTTCCCAACCTGCTGTGGGGCAAGCTGGCGCCGCCCCCGCGCATCAGCGAGTTCTGGCCGTGGCTGCGCCCGGCGCTGATGGCCGCGCTGCTGCTGTTCGGCGTGGAGGTCGGCACCAGCAACCTGGAGTGGGCGCTGCTCGCCAACGAAAAGCGCCACTTGACGCATGAGATGACGGAGAGGTTCCAGGAGACCTTCGGTTCGGACGCCACCATCGTCGATGCGCCGCTGCAGATGCGGCGCAACCTGGCGCGCCTGCGCCATGCGGCGGGCCTCGTCGACGACGCCGATTTTTCGCCCATGCTGGACAAGTTCGCGGCCGCTTCGGAGGCGGTCACCGGCAACACCCTGCGCACGCTGCGTTATGCCGACGGCAAACTGGATATCGAGATGGCGCTCGCGAACACGGCCGCGCTCGACAAACTGCAACAGCGCATCGCCGAAACCGGCCTGACCGCACAAGTCATGGACAAGCGCGACGCGGGCGGAGGCCTGACCGTGCAGCTGCGCGTCTCGGCGGGAGGTGTGAAATGAAAGCCCTATTCGCAAAACTGAAGGCCCGCCACTGGAATACGCTCAGCGCCACCGAGCAGAAGACCGTCTTGCGCGGTGCATGGTTGCTCGTGCCCTTGCTGATGTACGGACTGCTCTGGCAACCCGCGCACCAGGCCTTGCCCCGATTGCAGGACGCCCTGCCGCGACTGCGCGCGCAGGCCGACCAGATGCAATCGCTCGCCGGGCAGGCTCAAGCGCTGCGCCAGAAGGCACAACTTGCGGTGCTGGACAGCGATGCCCTGAAAATCGCCGTGGAAAAATCCGCACAGGCGGCGGGTTTGCCGCTGCAAGTCACCCCGGGCGAACAGAACAGCGTGCGCATCAGCGCCGACAACATCTCGTTCGCCCACTGGCTGCAATGGCAGCATGCGCTGGAGCTGAACCAGCACATCCGCGTATCGACCGCGATGCTGATGGCATCGCCCGAGACGGGCATGGTCAAGTTGCAGGCCACACTGACCAACGGAGCGGACCTGTGACCTTGCGCCGCCTGAAGTTGGCGCTGCTGTTCGTCAGCGTGTTCATCATCGGGTTGTGTGTGTTCGCACCCGCTGCAATGATGGGATACGCACTCGAACGCATCACCGGCGGCACGCTGTCGCTGGCCCGGACGACGGGCAGCCTGTGGCAGGGTTCGGGAGTTGCGCTGTTGCGGCAGGACACCCGCTACCAGACGCTCGGCAGCTATCGCTGGAACCTGAAATTCCCGGGTACGACCTTGCAGGTTCAGACCGGCGAATCCAGGCCGATGAATCTGCATTACACACCTTTCACCCGACGTATCGATATCGACAACCTGCATCTCGCGCTGCCCGTTTCCGCGATCGAGCTCGCCGCACCTCAGCTCGGCCCTTACCAGCTTCAGGGCACGCTCGAAGTGACTGCCGACCGTCTTGCGCTCAATGCTACAGGAATGGACGGCCAGGTCACTGTCGACTGGACACGCGCCGCTTCCGCACTTTCCGCGATCCGGCCTCTGGGCGACTATCGCATCGTGCTGAAGGGCCGCGGTGAAGGACTGGACGGCCAACTGTCCACACTTTCCGGCAAACTGCTGCTGACCGCGACCGGCAGTTTCGACAAGGCGAACGGGATGCTCATCAACGGCACCGCACAGGCCGCACCCGGGGAGGCGGCTGAACAACTGCACGAGTTATTGCACCATCTCGGCCCGGAAATCAGCCCGGGAGTATTCAAGCTGGCGCTGATGCCGCAGCCCGCAGGGGCGCATTGAAGGCAGACTACCCGCCGTCCGCTTTTCCAAATCCGGGAATCGTGCACAGATCGCGGCGAGGGCGTAAGCAAGGACTGCGATAGAATGTGCGCACCGGGCCCAAACCAACCGATACATAGACAGGGAATCTTGCAGTGAAAAAATTCTTCATGATTTTCATGCTGATTGCAGCCGGCTGGCTGCTGATCAGCGTCGTCTGGTCGAGCATCTCGATGCACCTGGCGCAATCGGTCTTTCAAAAGAACTGAGCGATCCATCATCCGCCGCCATGCGCGTTGCCCGTCAAAGGCGACAGCACGGGGCGGGATCGCTTTCAGCATAATCCGCTTTCTTTGGATAACAATTTCTCATGCAAATCGATCCATCCCTGCACACCAAGGCAGACAACTACAAGCTGCTGACAAACCTGGTTGTCCCCCGCCCGATCGCCTGGGTCACCAGCCAGAATGAGAATGGCGTGATCAATCTGGCGCCGTTCAGCTTTTTCAACGCGGTAGGCAGCGACCCGCTCTACGTCATCATCAGCATCGGCCACAACGACGCAGGCGGCCCCAAGGACACCGCAAGGAATATTCTGGCCAACGGTGAATTTGTTGTGAATCTGGTATCCGAGGATTTGTTCCACGCAATGAATCTTTCGGCGGCGGATTTTCCGCCGGGACAGAGCGAACTTGCCGCGGCACATCTGCACGCGTCGCCCTCCGTGCATATCAAGGTACCCCGAGTGGCGGAATCGCAAGCCAGCCTGGAGTGCAAACTATTCAGCACGCAAACGCTTGGCGCCAATACGCTGTTCGTCGGCGAAGTGGTGATGTTTCATGTGGCGGACCATTTGATCGACGCGGATCTGCACATCAACAACTTTGCGCCGATCGGACGGCTCGGATCGCCCTCGGTTTACTGCCGCACCACCGACCGGTTTGACGTTGCGCGCATCGCTTACGCGCACTGGGCTCGCGAGCGCGCTCAGCCCGAAGAATCGCGATCGGGCGATTGAAGGTCCAGGGGAAAACCCGGCTGACTCGTTGCGATCATAAAAAAATGGGCTGCAAGCAGCCCATTTTTCATGGAACGGGAAGCCGGCCTACTGCGCCTCACGCTCCACCGATCTGATCTCCACGCGGCGGTTCTGTGCCCGACCTGCCGCAGTCTTGTTGTCACCCACCGGATTGGCGGAACCTTTTCCTTCGGTCGCAATGCGATCGGCCGCAACGCCCTTGCCGGTCAGATACGCCTTGACCGATTCCGCGCGCTTCCTGGAAAGCACCTGGTTGGCCGCTTCGTTCCCGCGGTTGTCCGTATAACCTACAACCGTCAAGTTCGCTTCTTTGTATTTCGCGGCGAACTCCACAACGGTATCCAGTTGCCTGGACGCCGTCGACTTCAGGTTTGCCGAGCCCGAATCAAAGTTCGCGCCTTCAATGGTGATGGGTTTGTCGGTAAAGATCGTCTTCGGTGCTGGCGCGGGGGCTGGTGCAGGAACTGGCGCGGGGGCCGGTTCGGCAACTGCAGGCGCCGGCGCCGGAGCGGCTACCTTGAGTAGCGGCGCCTCCGTGGGAACGCCATCGCAACCCGGAACCGCCATGGCAGGTGTCCAGAATGCGGAATGCCAGCACTGCCCATAACTGTTCCTCACGATTTGTCCGGTTACATCCACCACATATCCGTTATTGGTGGTTGTCGCAGAATATGCCGGAATACTGGCCAACATAGGCAATGCGGCAAGCAGGGAAAAGGCCAGTGATCTTGTTTTCATGATTTTCTCCTTGAAAGGTTTTCTTCTAAAAAAATCCTGTTGCCGATCAATTGTATACCTCGCACGGAATCCCACCTGAGAATTCGAGCGCCCATCACCTGCTCGGCGGTCTGTTCGCAGAACGCATGTGGGTAATGCTGGTTACACAGCAATCAGAAATTTAGGGAAACGCCGATTAAGTCCTCCGTTCGTGGTGAGCCTGTCGAACCATGAATGGAGGACAATTAACATTCAATATATTATCTGGTCGACCCTTCGACAGGCTCAGGGCGAACGGACTTAATGGGCGTTTCCTTTGTTTTTTGTGACCGCCGCACAGGTCAAACTCTTTTGAGTCCCCCGGCATAGCCAGGGGTTTACCTCATTGAATCAGGCTGACTCGTTGCGATCATAAAAAAATGGGCTGCAAGCAGCCCATTTTTCATGGAACGGGACGGTTGTCCGTATAACCTGCAACCGTCAAGTTCGCTTCTTTGTATTTTGCAGCGAACTCCCCACTGCTCTCCAGTTACCCGGAGATCGCAGATTTCAGATTTGCCGGGCCGGAATCGAAGGTGATGCCTTTAACGGTGATCGGCTTGTCCGTAAAAACCATCTTCGACATGGACGCTGGCGCCGGTGCGGCCTTGGCAGCGGATGCAGGTGCCGGCGCAATTACTTTGCTCGCCGCTGGCCTTCCCTGATATGCAGGTACGCCATCACATCCCGGCACCGCCAAAGCGGGTGTCCAGAAGCCCGTATGCCAGCACTGCCCGAAGCCGTTCCTTACGATTTTCCCGGATGCGTCCACTACATATCCGGTAATGACTGGCGTTGCCGACATCGCCTGCATACTGGCCATCACGGACCAGATGGCAAACAAAGACAGAACCACTGTGCTTTTTTTCATGATTGCCTCCTATGAAAAGGGTTTTTCCACTTTGCGCTGCCGATCCGTTATTTCCCTTCTCGCCAACGAAAACCTGCAACCCGGAATTTGGGGCATTGGCGATTTTCCGAAGGTTGCAAGTGATCAGGATCCGACCAAAGACCGGCGGCCTTTGCCAGCATCCGCAGCCGGGCGGCATGATAATGATGTAGAATATTTCATCGTCGGAAACAAATCCCGCGAAGCTGCCGGAAGCCCCAAAACTGTATTCGTGCAAATTCGACATGAATACGTTTTTCAGGTTCCTTTTATAAAAAAATCTACAGGAAGCGCCGATCAAGTTCGTTTTTCTCCCCCGCCGCCGGGAGAGGGTTGGGTGAGAGTGGAAATTCAGTGAGTTATCCCTCGCGCTTTTCCGCAGGGCAAGCAAGGAGACTTGTTCGGCGTCTCCTGAAACATCGTAGCCGCCTTCTGGTGCGCATGAACACCTACGAAGAATTGCAAAAACTTGGATAAAGCTGACTCGCAATTTCCGCCCTTCGTGCGGTGCTGGAAGATCTGTTGTAGTCTGATTTTTCTGCTGTGCCTTCCGCTGTCCGTTTTCGGCGCGGATGAATTGCGCGTCCTGGTGGTGCTCAGCGAGAGCACCACGCCATACCAGACCTTCGCAACAGCGTTCCGGCAGAACCTGTCGTCCAATATCCATGTGAGCGTGCTGGAACATCCCGAGGATTTCTCCACCAATGGCCGGCCCGCCGATCTGATCGTGACGGTGGGCGTCAAGGCGACAGACCGGGCGATGGGCGAGGCAACACCCGTTTTGGCCGTGATGGTGCCGAGCGCCACGTATTTTGACCTGCTGGAAAAACAGACACGCGCCAAACAGATTTCCGCCATCTATATAGACCAGCCCTTGTCGCGGCAAGTGGCTTTGCTCGGTGCGGTCTTGCCCGAGAGTCCGCGCGTAGGCGTGCTGTATTCCACAGAGTCGCGAATCAATCTGAATGAGTTGCGCACCGAACTGGACAGGCAAGGCTACAAGTTGGTCGCAAAGCAAGTGCGAGGCAGCGAGACCCTGTCGTCCGACCTGGATGACGTGCTGGAACATAGCGACGTATTGCTGGCCATTCCGGATAGCAATATTTTCAACAGCAGCTATATCCGCAATATCCTGCTGAGCAGTTATCGGAAGCGCATACCGCTCGTCGGGCTCTCCCAGGCTTATGTGAATGCAGGCGCCTTGTGCGCGATATTTTCCACCCCGGAACAGTTGGCTGCGCAAACCAGCGCCGCGACCAATGCGTTTGCTCAAACGCGCCGTCTTCCCGCCCCGCAGCCGCCCTCGCTGTATACCATCGCCGTCAACCAGGAAGTGGCGAGGACATTGGGCATCACAACAAAATCTACCGACCTGCTGCACATACAGGTGGAACACGAAAGCAGGACACGGCGATAAATTCATGGCGATGCGCAGCAGATGGGGCGAGATGCCGCAGGAGTCAGCGACACACGCAAGGGCGCGGTTACGCGACCACGGCTGCCGCAAGCCTCGTGAGAGGCACGGATGCAACGATCTGCCGGGCCGGGAAAGATGGCCGCGGCCATATCCATTTTTTTGAATGACAAACGAAGAGCTTTGACATGAAGACAAAGATACGACAGCGAATTTCATCCCTTTCCATTTTGTGCCTGCTTGCAAACGGGGCAT
>JAKBDW010000299.1:0-6222 GCA_021834245.1 Pseudomonadota bacterium | reverse complement strand
TTTGCGCGCCGGGCCATAGGCGATCCACTTGGCTTGGTCCGCAAGCTGCTGCGTCGAGGTCGCGAACTTAATGTAGTCAAGCGCTTCTTTCTCGTGCGGTGCGCCTTTCGGGATCACGAACAGGTCGAACTCCAGAACCTGACCGTCCCAGACGATCTTGAACGGTTTGTGCTCAGCCACGGCGGCGTCGAAAATCCGGCCGTTATAGGCGGTCGTCATCGAGACTTCGCCATCCGCCAGCAGCTGCGGCGGCTGCGCACCTGCATCCCACCACACGACGTTCTTCTTGATCTTGTCGAGTTCCTTGAACGCCTGATCGACGCCCGCCGGGGTTGCCAGCACTTTATATACATCCGACGCAGGCACCCCAGTCGCCATCAGCGCCATTTCAAGGTTACCCCGGGCACTTTTAAGAAGGCCGCGCTTGCCAGGGAATTTGGTCGTGTTGAACAGGTCGGCAATGGTGGTTGGCGGGTTGAACGCGAACTTGGTCGTGTCATAGGCGTAGGGAGTGGAAAACAGGATCGACGAGACAGCACAATCGGCTAGCGCGCCGGGCAGGAAGTCCTTGGTTGCGGGCGTGCCATCGGGTGCCGCCGGCAGCGTTGCTGGGTCGATCGGAACGATCAGCCCTTCGTCGCAGAGCCGGATCGCGTCGGACATAGTGACATCCGCCACGTCGGTGGTGACGTTTTTGGCTTCAACCTGCGCCTTGATCGGGGTCGCCGGGTTGTCGGCGTCGATCATGTTGACCTTGATGCCGGTTTTTGCTGTGAACGGCTTGTCATAGGCTTCCACCTGGCTCTTTGCGTAGGCACCGCCCCAAGACACCAAGTTGATCTCGTCTGCATGGGCGATCCCGCTCATACTCGTCAACGCAGTTGTCAGAATAAGAAGCTTCTTCATTGCTTTCTCCCCTTTTGATCTTGTTTGGACTCTTGACCGCAATTCGCAGCATGCCAGGGGAGCCGCCCTGGCCTCGGATCACAACGGATCGAGCGCGCGCGCATCCTGCGGCGCCCAGCCGATCTTGATGATCTCGCCCGGCGTCAAACGCCGTTGGCCGATCGTGTTGCGGTTCTTGATGACGAAATCGTCGGTCCCGGCCACCTTCAGACGGGTGCGGAAGATGTCGCCCATGTAGATGAACTCCAACACTTCGGCCTCGATAGTATGCGCGCCTTCCGGTAGCCGCTCGGGCATGTATTCGATGCGTTCCGGCCGGATGGAAACAAGAGTCTTCTGGCCCTTCGTGGTGACGTTGACCGGCGTTGCGTCGATGACCTCCCCGGTTTGCAGTCGCACGGTTGCACAACCGTCAGCGATTGTTTCAACCGTGCCGGGCAGCTTATTGTTCTCACCGATGAACTGCGCGACGAAACTATTATTTGGCCGCTCATAAAGATCCGAGGGCGGCGCAAGTTGCTGGATACGTCCATCGTTGAATACGGCGACGCGGTCCGACATCGTCAATGCCTCGCCTTGGTCGTGGGTAACGTAAACCACGGTGATACCAAGCGTTTCATGCAGGTGCTTGATCTCAAACTGCATATGCTCGCGCAGCTGCTTGTCCAGCGCGCCCAGCGGTTCGTCCATCAAGACCAGCGAGGGATCGAACACCAGCGCCCGCGCCAAAGCGATGCGCTGCTGCTGGCCGCCCGACAGTTGCCCCGGGCGACGGTTGACGAAGGCTCCCATCTGCACCATGTCCAGCGCGCGCCTGATCTTCACCTCACGATCCGCCTTGCCCATGCCCCGCACCTCGAGCGGAAACCCGAGATTTTCGCCGACAGTCATATGCGGGAACAGCGCGTAGTTCTGGAACACCATCCCGATGCCGCGCTTGTGCGGCGGGACAGAGTCGATCGGCGCCCCATCCAGCCGGATCTCGCCATGCGTCGCGGTCTCAAACCCTGCCAGCATCATCAGGCAGGTCGTCTTGCCCGACCCCGACGGCCCCAGCATGGTCAGGAATTCTCCCTTTCCAATCTTGAGGTTAAGGTCTTTTACAACCAGCGTCTCACCGTCGTAGCTTTTCTGCACACGGTCAAATTGTACGAACCCGATGACGGCAGCTTGATTGACCATTGTGATATTCCTGACGATCGACACGTTGGTTTTCTTTGGATTGCCCGATGTTCGTCACCTCGCCGATCTCCTCAGCGGGGTAGCGAACGAACGCTTGCGCGTCAGGCTTAGGCGGGAAGGATCAGGTGCTCCGGGCCATATGGGAAAGCCGTAATATTCCGGTTCCCTTGGTTATCGCCGTCGGTGATCACAAGGATATCGTGCTCACGGTACCCCCCGGCGCCGGGAAGGTGGTTCGGGATCGTGATCATCGGCTCCATCGACACAACCATGCCTGGCTCCAACACCGTGTCACAGTCCTCCCGCAGTTCCAGCCCCGCCTCGCGACCGTAGTAGTGGCACAGCACACCAAACGAATGTCCGTAGCCAAAGCTGCGGTACTGCAGCAGGTTTTCTGCGGCATAGATCTCGTTCAATTCCTTGGCGATATCCGAGCAACGCGCGCCTGGCACAAGAAGCTCTTTGCCGCGATCGTGGACTTTGCAGTTGATTTCCCAAAGGCGTAGGTGTTCGTCGCTGGCGTGGCCTGCAAACAAGGTGCGCTCCAGCGCGACGTAATAGCCTGCAACCATCGGGAAACAGTTCAGCGACAGGATGTCACCGGCTTCGATCTTGCGGCTGGTCACCGGGTTGTGCGCCCCATCGGTGTTTAAGCCGGACTGGAACCAGGTCCAAGTATCCAGAAGCTCCCCATGCGGCCAAGTCTTGGCGATTTCTCGCACCATGGTCGCCGTTGAATGGAGCGCCACTTCGTGCTCCGCAACACCAACTGCGGCAGCTTCGGCACAGGCGGCACCACCAAGGTCGGCGATACGGGTCATTTGCGTAATATGCGCAATCTCTTCTGCGGATTTGATCATGCGCAAGTGCATCGCGGGTTGCGCGATGTCAACGAATTCCATCCCAGGGAATTCATCCTTGAGGAGGTTCAGCAGGTCGATATTGACGTGATCAAACTCAATTCCAAGACGCTTCACGCCGCCGGTAAGATTTCGAACCGCATGAAAATAATTGTCCTTCTGCCAGTCCGTGTAGGTGACGTTGCCGCCAAAAGTCCGACGCCACGGCTGGCCGCCGTCAATACCCGCACTGATCGAGGTTGCCACCGAATGGTCAATCAGAAATCCGTAGCGACGGCCAAACTGGCAGTAGAGGAAGTCTGCGTAATAGTTGATGTTATGATAGGACGTGAAAAGGACGGCGTCCACGGCAGCCTGCGCCATATGGCCGCGCATAGCGTCAAGGCGGCGCTGCATCTCGGACGCTGAAAAAGTCGGCTGGACCTTTTCGCCGTTCCCTATGTAATTCTGAAATCGTTCACGTTCCATACGTGGTCTCCTGTCATTCAACTTGTGCGAGGCGCAAATGGGCGCCGCAATTGGTTGAAAATCAGGCCAATCAACGGTCTTGTCAAAAGATCGTTTTTCATCCATTCCATGAGAATATCTCATGGAATAAAGTCGTGTATCCGATGGCTCAGGTACCTCTTAATGCACTACGCGCCTTCGAAGCCGTTGTTCGGTTTGGAAGCTTTAATGCAGCGGCAGAGGCGCTGTTTGTGACGCAATCGGCGGTTAGTCATCAGGTGCGCCACCTCGAGGATTGGTTGGGCTCACCGCTCTTCGACCGCTCCGCTGGCCGTCCACGGCTCTTGCCTCATGGCGAAGACCTTGCGAGAACCCTGACGCTTTCGCTTTCAGAAATTGAGAGCGCGTGCCGCCGCGCGCGTGTTGACCTTGGTCCAAAGCCGCTTGTTATTGCGGCTATTCCTTCGGTAGCAGTGTGCTGGCTTATCCCCCGTCTCTCAGCATTTCGAAACTTACACCCGGAAATCGAAGTGCGCGTAATCTACGCCATTCATGGCCATGCAATTGATTTTCGTGACGTCCATTCTGCCTTCGTCTTCTCCGATGAAAAGACCGTGCAACCGGGCGTAACCCGTGAGTATTTCTTGTCAGGTGCTAGCGTCCCGGTTTGTAGCACTGCCCTGATCGAAACTCTCGGCAGCAGGGCGCCCACGGCTGACAAAATCATTGCAGCCGGGCTCCTGCACGATACGGACTCAACTGGCTGGCAAGCATGGCTTCGGCGGGTCGGGACAAGGATGCCCGCCCCCCTTGTCGGCCCCGTGTTTGAAGACTTCAACCTATTGCGAGCGGCTGCGCTATCAGGCCAGGGCGTGGCACTCTGCCCGATCGCGATGATCCGCGAAGATCTGGATACGGGCCGTCTCGTACAATTGTCGGGCATCGCGGTACTGAATGAGTTCGCGTACTTCCTGCTGTCTAGAGAGGTGACAGACCGCGCAACAGAGGCAGCAGCGCGCGCTTTTCGTGACTGGGCCTTTGCCGCGAGGGGCAATCCCAATCCAGAATTCCTGAATAATTGATTGTCGCCCATGGCGCTTGACGTGCCACGCGCCGTCGCGTTCAAGAGTTTGGTGAAACGGAGGTGCGTCGATGGACGTTGCCCCCTGCGACTATTCGAGTTTGAGATAGACTCTGGCCCAACCGAAAGACCAGAGAGATGAAGCGCAGCATGTTCACCGAAGACCAGATCATCGGCATTCTGAAAGAGCATGAGACCGGGTTTTCCGTGACAGACCTGCACCGCAAGCACGGTGTGGGGGGATTACGGGGCACCCTTACGAACTCATCGGTCTGACACCGGCAGAAATAGACCCGCCGCGCTCAACCGAAAAATCGATGGCTTGCAGCCGTCGCATACCATTTATTGGTCGTCGTCCAATGTGTTAATCGCTGCCCGGCGAACATGCGCGAGTTCCGCCGCGAAGTCATGATTTCGCATCATGAACAGATAGCAAAGAATCGAGACGAGCAGTCCGACAAAATAGGAAACGTCCGCCTTGTCGAGCGCCAAGGCGATGGGGCCGGTATAGAGTGAATTGCTAAAGAATGGAATCATCGCAACAAAGCCGACCAGGTAGCTGATCAATCCCGACTTGCTATAGAGCCCATAGATCCCACCGTCTTGACGCATAATATCGGTGATCGAAAATCTGCCCCTTCGAACGTAATAATAGTCAATCAGATTGACCGCCGTCCAAGGGATCAGAAAGTACCCCAATATGGCCAAAAATGCCGCAAAGTCAGTCAGGATGTTGGATGACATCAAGAGACTGGCGATGATCACGGCAAAGCCACCGACAGTAATTGTGATAGCTCGCAGGCCTGCCGTCGAGCGGATCGGGTGGAACGCCTCGGCTGCACTCAGGAGTGCCACAGCAGCGCTATACATTGCGATCGATGCCGTGATCAGGCAGGCGAAGGCGGCGATCGTCATCGTCGCGGCTCCCAGCCCAAAACCGAATTGGTTTCCAAGGCCATAGACGGATGCAACGACGTCGGCTTTCGGATAGGCAATCATCAACACGGCCCCAAGGCTTTCGAGCCAGACCGCGGAAAGCATGGTACCGCCAAAAACGGTGCCAGAAATGGCGGCGGCGCTTGTGCGCTTTGGCATATAACGCGTGTAGTCGGACACAATCGGCGCGATGGAGAGCTGGTAGATTGCCGAAGCGCCCACCTGCGCCAGAAAAGCGATCGGCGCGAAATGGCCTTCACCCAGCATCGTGCTGATCGGCAACAGACGGATGGCAATGATCGTCAGGGCAACGAGGTTAATGAGCACCACATAGGAGGCAATCCGTTCAACCCCAAGAACCAGATTGAAGCCGACGATGCTGATCGCCATCGCGATGACGCAGATCACTATCTGGAGCAGGCTGGAACTGCCGACTCCGATTACATCCTGAACCGCCTGTGCGCCTGTCTGGGTCAGGAAGAGGGCGAAGCCGAGCGCACTGAATGTCGCTGCTGCAAGAGGCAAAATGGCGCCGCGCGACCCGAACTGAACACGCGACTGGATCATCTGCGGCAAGCCCATGCGTGGCCCCTGCGCGCCATGAAAAGCTTGGAACATGGTGCCCAACAGGCTCCCGAGGATCAGTGCAACCAACGTCCACCGGAGGCTAAGGCCATAGATCGGACCGACTCCACCCGTATAGAGCGTAATGACTGTGGCATTCGTCATGAACCAGAACTGGAACTGGCCTCGAACGTTGCCGTGCCGCGCTGTGTCAGGGATATAATCGAAAGATCGAGCTTCAACGAT
>JAKBDW010000581.1:0-6224 GCA_021834245.1 Pseudomonadota bacterium | reverse complement strand
AACATGAAAATGCCGCTGTTCCAGAGGTAATCGCCGGATTCCACGTAGCCTTGCGCCGTCGCTGCATCGGGTTTCTCGACAAATTCGCCAACACGATAGACTGGGCTGCTGTTGTCCGGCACATTGGCTGTTTTGATCGGGTCCGCCCTTCTGATGTAGCCGTAGCCGGTTTCCGGCGCATGCGGCACGATCCCGAAGGTGACCAAAAAATCGTCCTGCGCAAGCCTCGCGCCGCACTCGACGGCGCGACCAAATGCCGCGTTATCCTGGATGACATGATCGGCAGGCATGGCCAGCATCACGGCGTCCTGCCCGTTCTTTACCAATGCCAGGGCCGCAAGGGTGATGGCCGGTGCCGTGTTGCGCCCGACCGGCTCGAGCAATATTCCGGCGGCCGTCTTGTTAATCTGGCGAACCTGCTCTGCCACCAAAAAACGGTGTTCCTCGTTGCAGACGAACAACGGATCGGCAACGTCCTTAAGCCCGTTCAGACGCGTGGCAGTCTCTTGCAACAGCGTCAGCTCGCGCACCAGCGGCAGCAGCTGCTTTGGATAGTGCTCGCGCGACAGCGGCCACAATCGTGTGCCCGAGCCGCCGGAAAGAATTACTGGATGGATAGTCACACTAGGAGCCCGGATTTCCCAATTTGAATTTTGTAGTATCAGAAATACTCGGCTTTGGAAGACACAAAGTACCCCATCGGCTGACGGCGAGGCAAGGACGCAGCAAATTCAGACTATAACCGCACCAGGCTTTCAGGCACGCTACCGCCATGCAGAGCATGCTCCGCACACTTTCTGTCCCGATATGCAACGACAACCCCGGAATCGCGTACCACCGGAACTGTCGGATGCCGCTACGCGCCCTCGCCCGGCGTCAATCCCAGCACGTCCGGCACCAGGATTCGGTCCTGCGCCACCTGTCCTGTCAGGTGGTCATACATCACCTGAGGCGCCAGGAAATCCGTTACCACACAGGCGTCGTGATCATCCGCCGTCTCAAGCGTGTCCCACACCGGACGATCGAGAAACCGCTTGCGCTCAGCCTGCGGATCGTAGAAGCCGACGATCATGAGGTCCCGCTCGATCCCGCGCAGGGTCGCGATCTCCGCCAGGTCGGAAACTCCACATAGCAACAGGCGTTTCCAGCCTCGCGCCTGACAATCATCGAAAACACGAAGACAGGACTCGCCGGCCTGCCGGTAGAACGAAAAGGAATAGGTCAGATACTGGGCCGTGAGCCGGCTCTTTTCCGCGAAACCTTTGGGAGTAAGGTAATAGAGGTAACGGTTGGCCGGGGCTTCGGTGATCTTGATGAGACCCTTGCGCACGCAGCGCTTCAGGTAGGAATTCGCAAGCCCCAGGGCCACGCCCAGATGTCGCGCCAGATGGCGCTGACTGACGTCGCTCTGCTTCTGGACAACGTCCAGAATTTCCAGGGTCAACGCATCCTCCCGATCCCGTTCCGTGTTCATTTGATGAACACTATACCCGTTCAGAACACCGGGTCAAGCGTTCGGGTGGAAAATAGGCAGTGAAATTACGATGTTAGAGGCAAAGAGATCAGAAAAATGCGGTACCGGATCACCCGACGGGCCGGATAACGGACCGCCCTTGGTTGCGCCATGCGGCAAGACACTTCCTATAACTCATTGCAGTCGGCCCAGTTCCGGCAGTCGCAGCATTATGGCAAAGCGAAGACATACCGCAATTGGGGGGCCTGTCAGGAGTTTCAAGCCCCAGATTTCTTGATTGATTTGACGCCCTCCTTCCGGAACGGCTCTGACGGCAAGCCTGGCCCTTGGCAACGGACCACGGTCCTTGCCAAGTCAGCGGGCGGCGCCGTCATGGTCCGGGGCAGCCCGGACTCTTTATGCCCGGACCTGCAAGCGCGATTCCAGCTTTTTCGCGGCTTGCTGCTTACCGGCCTGATCATGGTCATCCTCGCCGCCATCGCCAATTTTTGGTCATGCATGTGCCCGCTACCACCGACGGCTGCGCCGGTTGTCCTGATCATCATCTGCGGTTATGACTTGTTCGATGCCAGACGTTTGGTGTGCGGCGCAGAAACCCGTTCCTTACTTGTCACTGTCGTGCTCTATCCCGATGTGCTCACTGTCTTCGTGGCGTTCCCGCAACGCCGGACTGCATTGCAGGGGGTGCAAACGCCGCCCGCGGGCGGCTGATGAACCATGCCCCGATCAACAGCGGAAATCCCCAAAGCGCAGAGGCGAGGTAAATGTGGTCCAGCCGCTGGGCGCGCTGTATCAGTCCCAGTCCATAGGAACCCAGGCCCTCGCCCACCATCAGCGCGGCAACAACAAGCCCGGCGACCCGGGTTTGTTGCCGGGGGAAACCCGCGAGACTCAAGCTCATCGCAAACGGGTAATAAATGCTGCACGCCGCGCCCGCCAGCGCAAACATTCCCACCAGCATTCCGCTTCCTGACAGCCACGGCAGTGCGGCAAAACAGGCAGCAATGCCGGCAGCTGATGCCAGCAGCAGGCGCCGTCGCGGAATCCAGCGTTCCGGCAGCGGCGCCAACACACTGCGAAACAGCGTCATGCTGCCCCAGAATGCGGACAGCGCTAACGTGCCGGCGTGATTCCCGAGGTGCTTGTCGACGCTCAGGTAAACACTGGCCCAACTGCCGAAACTCCCTTCGCAGATGGCATAGATCAGCACTACCAGGACAAACGGCAATAGCCCGCGCGGCCAGACATCCGACCGGGTTTCGTCATTGGTGTCCGGCAGGCGCGGCAGTGCGGCAATGGTGAACCCGATGGCTAAGGCCATTGGCCAGAGGCTCCAGTTTTCTCCAGTTTGAAGCGCTCTGAGCAGCAACGGCGAAAGCGCCGTGGCGCCTCCGATCAGCGCATTGAGCAAGGTAACGGCGGTGGTGGCCGAGTGACTGAAAAAATGCGCCGAATAATGATTGATAGCCGCCAGTGTCCAGCCAAATCCCAGGCCCAGCAGCAGGCTTTCCGCCAGCATCAGGACATAAGCCGACTGTCCGACGCTGTGTGCCGCACCCGCCAGCAGCAACATCGCCAGCAGATTGGAGACAAGCCCCAGACGCAGCAGCCGCCCCATGCCCAGAAGGTCCTGGACCCAGCCTGCCGCTGCCGCACCGATAATCGCGCCCGTCGTCTGCGGCAGAAACAGCAGCGCGTAAGCGGAGCTGCCGAATTGATAAGGCGCCGCCATCAGGGTATTGCCCAGCGCCGGAATCAGCACAAAGGCGCTGCCCTGCAGAAAGCCCGCGAGATAGATACAGGCAATGAATAGCGGGCGGCGCGATTTCACGCGCCAACCGCCAGACGATGCCGCAGGATGTCGGACACGCGCAGCGCATTGGCCATGATGGTCAACGACGGATTGACGGCGGAAATCGACGGCATGAATGAGGCATCTGCCACATACAGATTGTCCAGTTCGTGGCTGCGGCAATCCGGATCGAACACCGATTGTGCCGGATCGGCACCAAATCGCAACGTTCCCGCCTGATGTGCCACAGCGCGGATATCCATGCGCTGGAAGAACACGAGCGGAAAGCCCAGTTGATGCAGGACTGCCCGCCAGCGTGCAAGCAGGCGGCGATGCGCCGCTTCATTGTTGGGGCGGTAATGCAGCTGGATGGTCCGGTCCGCGGCCAGCGTTACGCGATTATCCGGGTCGGCCAGGTCTTCGGTGGTGAGCCACCAGTCGACCGAATGCCGCGCCACCCAGCGGCACAACGCGGGTGGAAAATACGGCCGCTGGGCGCGCAGAATTTCGGGGGTGACTTTGCCCAGATTCTGGACATGGCCCAGCGGGTAGGGGAAATCCGGATCGCCGGAATCCTCGTAATAGTCGTTGATGGCGAGGGTTTTCTGAAACACCGTGGGATTCTCGTGCCGCGGGTCGATCGCAATGCAGGCGCTGTTGAGATGGCACATGTAATTGCGCCCGACCTGACCGGACGCGTTGGCCAGGCCATTGGGATGGGCATCGTTACCCGAGCGCAGCAACAACGCCGCCGAATTGACCGCCCCCGCCGCCAGCACATACGCTCGCGCCTGATAACGGCGCGCCCCCTCCGGTCCCTCGGCTTCGAGGGCTGCAATGCGCCGGTCGGCGCCGGCAACAAGTCGCACGACCCGCGTACCGGTCAGCAGCCGCACGTTGGGGTGCGCAAGCGCGGGCGCAACACCGCATACTTCCGCATCACCCTTGGCATGCCGCTGGCAGGGAAAGCCGTCGCAGGTGCTGCAGCGGATGCAGGGGCTGCTTTCGGGACGATCGTCATAGCGCTGCAGCGCCAGCGGCAAGGCAAACGGATGCAGCCCGAAGGTTTTCAGCGCCTCGCAAATCCCCAGAATACGCGGCTCGTGCGTCATCGGCGGAAAGGGGTAAGCCGCGCGCGGCGGTTCGGTTGGATCAGTGCCGGCCTCGCCGTGAGCGAAGTACCAAGCTTCCGCCTGCGCGTAATACGGCGCGAGTTCATCATAGCCGATGGGCCACGCCAGCGTACTCCCGTCGACATGGCGGCGCACGCGGAAATCCGCCAGCCGTCGGCGCAGGATCGCCGCACCGTAAAACTTGGTATTGCCACCGACATGGTAGCCGGTGACCGGGGTGAAAGATTTGCCTGCGCCATCCAGCCACTGTTCGTCGGTGTGATAGCGGTGGGTGTTGAATACCGTCTCGGCGATCCAGTTTGCCGGTTCGCGTGGCAGATAATCGCCGCGCTCCAGTATCAGAACGGACAGGCCGTGGGGAGCGAGTGCGCGTGCCAGCGTGCCGCCGCCGGCGCCGCTGCCGATGATGATGACATCGGCGTCCATCTCAGCCACCGTGATTGAAGTCGGGATAGATCAGCATACCGCCGTCGACGGCCACCGTCGTGCCCGTGATGTAGCTGGCCAGATCACTCACCAGAAATGCGGCGACGCGGCCGATCTCGTCGGGATCGCCCAGCCGGCTCATGGCAATTTTCTTGTCGAGGTCGCGCAGGCCCTTCGGATTGCCCCATACGTCGGCATTGATCGGTGTGCGGATCGCGCCCGGGGCGATTGCCAGCACGCGCACGCCCTGCGTGGCCACTTCCTGCGCCACGGTCTTGGTGAACATCGAAAGCGCCGCCTTGGCACTGGTGTAAGCGCTGTAACCGGCCCACGGAATGAATTCATGCACCGAGGTGATCTGCAGAATCACGCCGCGCCGCTGCGGCAACATGCGCTTGAGCGCCTGCCGGGTGCAGTCATACGGCCCCTGCAGATCGACAGCGATCACCTTTTGCCATTGCACCGGATCACTGTCGACACACATTGAACGCGCGCCATCCATGCCGGCGTTATTGACCAGAATGTCGAGCCCGCCGAACGCCGCGTCGACTTCGGCGAACATTTTTTCCACCTGCGCGGGCTGGCTTACGTCGCCGGCGAAAGCCGCCGCCTGGCCGCCTGCCTGCTGAATCTGCGTCACCACCGCGTCGGCGGAGGGGCGGTCGTTGAGAAAATGTATCCCGACGCGCGCGCCGGCAGCAGCAAAGTTCAGCGCAATGGCACGCCCGAGTCCGGTGTTCGCGCCGGTAACCAGCGCGCGACGGCCTGACAGATCAATGGCGATCATGGTTTGTCTCCTGTGATAACAACCTGAAAGTTTTCACCCTGCCACGCCTCGCTATCCGGCCAGTAAAAGGTGAAATCGATGCGATCCCCTTCGGCAAGATCTGCAGTAGGCAACCGCGCGACGTGACCCAGTCCCCAGTCTTCGGTGTCTACATCCGCCGGACTTTGCCAGTCGTTTTTGCCCCAATGCACGCGTGCCGGCTCGGGCAGCAGCAGACGCAATTCCTTGCCGGCCTTAAGTTGCCTCAAGCGCTGGCCCGGTTGCCACAGCGCGTAATCAAGCTGCGGTCGATGACCGCCGTATCGCGCCCAGGTGCGCGCGGGCCGGTCGACCGGAGCGCCTGCGGCGAGACTCAGCACCAGCTTGATGAATTCGGCGTGCGCCCATACCAGCGGCATCGCCGAGCCACTCGGCTGGCCGGGATACAGTCCGCGCTCGGGAATCGGCGCGCTATCCCACACCTGCTCCGGCAACAGTCCGCCAGGCCCGGTCATGCGCGTCATGGCCGTGAGATAAGGCCGCGCATCCTCGCCCGCCAGCACCGCAATGTGTCCGCGCTCACCGGTCAACAACGGCCAGCCCCGACCGCGCCCCCAGCCGTCAAAAGGCGCA
>JAKBDW010000167.1:4149-6257 GCA_021834245.1 Pseudomonadota bacterium | reverse complement strand
CGAACATTATCAGTTTGAGCCCCTGGGGGTTAACGCACTGGTCGTGCTCATCCGGCGCTACCTCGCTGACTACCGATATGTCTTCGAGGATCAACAGCGACGCACCCGCCTCGTAGTCGTGCTGGAACTATTCTCCTCTGTGGGTTGGCCCGATGCGCTAAAACTTCTATACGAACTGCCGGACCTTCTGCGTTGAGCGAGGCAAGCGACATCGCGGCATTTGGCGCAGCGCTACGGACAGCCTTTGGGGTCTTCAAGAGCACCGAGACGTTGGTCCGCCAGCAATACGCCCGCAATGTCGCGACCGGTGCCGAGCCTAAGGGCGCGGATGACCACGAGCTTCTTGAACGCCCAACGCGCCGCTTTCTAGTTGACGGTATTCTGCGCGGGCTTGATTGGAATCCCGATAATCCGACGCAGGTAGTCGAAGAGGCGCGAAGCTGGGACAAGGGTGTCGAGCGCCTCGACTTCGACTACCTCGGTCTCACCCTGCGTACGGGCGCACCGATTATTCTTGTTGAGGCGAAGGGTTATGACGTCAAACCCCCTCGGCAGTCTCGGGGACAAGCTCTTGGTGCCCGCGACATGGCAGAATTGATAAGCAGTGCTCTTGCAGCCATAAAGCGCGGAGATACAAGTTTTCCGATTCTTGCCGAATGGGCTGAATGGCTACGAGATTTACACAACTATGTCGCGTCCATCGGTGGTCCGGGCCAAAACACGCTTCGACGCGTGGTGATTACAGCTGGTCGTTGGTTGATTGTCTTCGAAGAGCCCACCGCGGCGTTTATCGACCCTGGTATACCGAGCGCTGACCATATCCACTGCTTCGTCAGTCTCGAGGACATAGTAAATCGCCACAACGCCGTGTTCAGGCTTCTCCACCGCCAGCGGCTCGTTGATACGCTGCCACTTACAATGTCGGTGGCTGAGGCGCTGGCCATTCTCACGCCAATGGCCACCTCACATATCTTTAGAGGCGTCGTGGTCGTCACCCGCGAAACTGGGGCAAGCCGAAAACTTTATCCGACTCGTTCGGCGTGGCCATCGATGATCGCCATGTCATCGGGCAGGCTTTTTGTGATTACCGACTATGAAGCCACGGCCACGGAAGAGCCGCGGGATGAAGGTGGCTTTGCAGACTTCTTAAATGATCTCTCTACTCGCGGGGCAGATTTAGAGGCGCGGCTCCTTAAGTCACTCGGCCGCACAGACCTGAAGCCGCTCGTGTTAGCGCACTTTCCCGGATTTCGGCACGGAGTCGGAACCCAAGGGGCGGGCGCAAGTGATATTGGGCCTGCGACTGGATCAACAACTGCGCTTCGCGCACAGAACATCAGCCCTAACCATGCGTTAGTTATTCACACCGGTGAACCTGGTGGGCTACCCGAATATGTAATTGTGACCGGAGACAACTGGTTCTACAAAATGGCTCTACCCAGCGGCCCCGAGTGCCGCTTCCATGCCTGGCCAAAGGCAAAGGAGGCCGGCGTAGCTGCGACGCAGCCGCAATGCGGATTTTCCACGACCTCCTTTACGCAAAGCGCCGAAAATCGACACTGTGCTCACGAGGAGCTCCGAGGTATGCGTTCACCGCGATGCCACGTAGCCGTCCTTGAAAGCCATCTCTGTTGTCGGGCGTGCATTTTCCATAGCACCTGTTGGGCAAGTGAGCTGACTCGTCTCCCGTGCCCAGTATAGAACCCCGAAACAAAGGACAGAACATGGAGACGCACGACTTCACGGATCTGTTTTATGGTCAATCTCACGGTAGACGTGCGCGTCTCCGAGGAAAAAGCTAGGCAGCATGCGGACTTACAACGAAATTGACCAGCTAAAACCGCGTCGTTGCGCGATTATGAACACCCATTACGACATCATGAACATCGATTACGCAGATTCCCCTAAAAGTGTTCACGATGGCGCGCAATACGCACTTGCTCGCAAACCGCTGACCCCAAGCAGTTGAAATAGGGTATGGTCGATCTTGCGGTACGCTACGGGCCATAGGGATATTATGAATAAGATGGGGCTTTGCCAAGCGCTGACTGCCTATCGCCCGAAGCGGGGTATTCCTTCTTCACGCACATCATCCTCAACTCCTAACT
>JAKBDW010000167.1:0-4139 GCA_021834245.1 Pseudomonadota bacterium | reverse complement strand
CGTCATCGATTTCCACGCAGAGCAAAGTCATTCGGTATCCATCCCTCTGTCCGAGTGCCTGCTCGGTAAGAGATTTTACGCCCCGCGTACGGGACAGCCAGACATGGGGGTCCACCTCATCCCAGGCAGAGATAATGCCGTCACCGAGTCCGTCCCGTCGAGTCAATGAACCGTTCGGCAAAGGTCGACCTTTGCCAACCTCAAGATACGGAAAGTCCTCTCCGCGTTGTCCGTATAATATCGCGCCATTGCGCGAAAACACGATGGCGCAAGGCTCATCATGAAGAGCCACATATTTGCGTCCCGCCGCCTCCTTGCTGACATCATAGCGGTCGGCCAGCGTGAGGATGTGCGCCATCTCGGGACCGCCCCATTGACGTAGCGTCCGGCGAAAGCCAGTATCTGGCATCAAGAAACCTGCCGAGAAAGCATTGGCTTCTGCTTCCATTTGCGCCGCCCGGTCAGGGCGGGATGGTACGTCGAAACGCCGCATATCGCTCGCTGTGCAGCGAAAGCCACCCGTAGGCGGCACATGCCAGGGGTTCAGGAAGTGGCCCAGCTCATGTCCTATCGTGAATCGTTGGCGCGGCCGGGGGCTACGCTTATTCACCAGAATCGTGCCCGAGGATTTGTCGTCGAACGCGATGAGTCCACCCTCGAACCCCTCGGTATCCAGCGATTGTATCTGTTCGATATCCAGCGCGGCGGCGATCTCTTCAATCGGGACGGGGAGAGGGAGGTCGGGAATCTGGCCCAAAAGAGCGTCCAGTAATTTCTTAGGCGTGGTGCAGTCCGCAAGCGCCATGCGATCAAGTTTCATGCACTGCCACCCTCACTTCCGGTCTTTTTTCTTCATCGAGTCGAGGATGAGTTGCACGGTCGCCCGGTCTTCGTCGGATAAATTCTTAAAAGACCGATACATAACGAGCAACTCCTCCGCCTCCGGACCCTCGCCAGGAACCTCACCGCTGAGATACGAAATACTGACACCAAAATGATCGCCCAGCCGCTTGAGCAACTCCAAAGAGGGATTCTGGCTCTTCCCGGCCTCGATCTCCCAGATATGCGCCTTGGACGCCGCCACGGCATCGGCCACGGCTTGTAACGATTCCCCGCGCCGAAGCCGTAGTTGTTTGAGCTTTGCGCCAATCGACATCCGTGATTCCGTCCCGCCAGTTAGATGGATCGGACGTTATTGTAGCACCGCTGTTGACAGATCGGATCGTTTGTTTTATCTTACTATCATGTACTATGTGGTCATACGGTAGCAAAAGGGTATTCGGACGGCTTTTCAGGGACATAAAAGCGAATAGCCATTCTGGGTCCCTATTCGGGATACGCCTTGTTGTAGCGGTACCTTAGGTGATTGCGATGTGCGCTGAGGTACGGGCAAAACCGGTGGCCAGGACCCTAATGTTTGGATGGAGCCATTATCATATGCGGCCTTACCGACTCACTCATCATCGAATTGACCAGGATGTGCCTGCCCGGACGCTAGGGAGAGGGCGTCCCGGTAAGCAGATCGTTCACTTTCCCTCCCTCAAAAACGAGGGCGTGATCGTGTGTGAAAGTCGTCTGGAGGCGGATTTCTGTCTTTGGCTTGAGTATGACAGGGACGTGGTGTCCTATCGGCCCCAACCGGAAACGGTGTCTCTGATCGTGGACGATAAGGCGTATCGGTACACCCCCGATGTACTCGCGATATCGTTTACTGGTGTGGAAAAAATATGGGAGGTCAAGCCGCACGGGGTGTATCGGTGGCCCGCGTATCTGCGCAAAATGATCGTCGCCGAAGAGTATTTTGCGGCACAGGGGCGGGATTTTGAACTCGTCACCGATAGCGTGATTCGATGCCAGCCCTCGCTGCGCAATCTGCGTTGGCTGTACGCGCAGGCGCATGCAATCGATCTGCGGGCGATTCCCCATCTGTGGGACTCGCTCCAGGGACTGACCGGGCCGGTGACCCTGGGTCGCCTCCTCAACCAAGCCGTGCCGGTGAGTGTTCGGGCCATCGCGCACGCCGTCTTCCAGGGGCAACTGGCAATCAATCTCGGCGAGGTCTGGGGCCCTCATTCGGTCTTGACTATCCAGGAGGGCCCCTATGGCTGAGCCTCTGATTCCCGTTGTCGGGTCCCGCTACCACCTGTTGGGCGAGGTCTACGAGGTCACGACAATCGACAAGGGTTTTGTTCACCTGCGCGGCGTGGAGATCAAGCGGGAGCGCCACCTGGCGCTCGCCGAGTTTGCCCGCAAACAGCAGGCGGGCGACATCCAGGTCGCCCTGCGCGCCCCAATCGAGATATCCAGCGCGCCCCTGGCGGCAACGCTTTCGGACAAAGAGCGCAAGGAGCATGAGCGTCGCCTCGCTTATGTGCAGGAGGCCCAGCGCGGCCTGGGTGGCGTTCTGAGGCGCGCCCCAACCCTGGAGATGATCAAAAGAGTGGCGGAGCGTCTGCAGGATTTCGTTCCTCCCTCTTATTCAAATGTCTACAGATGGTTGCGTCGGTTCCAGCGAGCCAATGGCAATCCCTTGGCCCTGATCGATGACCAAGGAAGACGTAAGCCCCGCAAGGAACGTCTCGACCCGAGTGTGAGCACTTTGATCGATCAGCACGTCCGCCAGGATTATCTCAAAAGCCTTCGGCCTAGCGGCCAGTGCGTGTACGACCTGTTGGTCAATCAAATCCAGGGTAACAACACCCACCGCGACCCCAGCGAGCAATTGCCGGTGCCATCACGCGCCACTTTTTACCGAAAGCTTGCCAACCTTGATCCTTACGCAGTCGATGTTGCCCGCTTCGGCCAGCAGACCGCAAAAAAACGGCATCGGTATGGGCGATCCATTCAGCCACCCGTGGAGCTCGGGGAGCGCGTGGAGGCCGACTGTTATCACATGGACGTGTTGGTCGTGGATGACCGCGGGGCGATGATTGGGCGTCCCTGGCTGTGCGCGCTCATCGACGTCACCTCCCGTTGCGTTGTCGGTTGGGAAATCTCCTTTACCCCGCCCTGTGGGGCCAAGGTGCTGCGTGCCCTGCGGTATGCCATGTCCGATGCCACCCCCAGTGTCTACTGTGTGGCTCCGCAAGAAATCGTTCTCGATAACGGGCCGGAATTTCAAAATGGCGTGTTGCAGACCGTAGCCGGTCTTTATGGCATCACGTTGCGTTACGCGAGTCCGCGCTCGCCGAACGAAAAACCGCACATCGAGCGTTTTTTTAGCACCGTGAATACCGGCTTGGTCCATATGATGCCCGGCACGACCCGCTCGAGCCCCGGCGACTGCGGCGAATATCCCTCAGAACAGAAGGCCACGCTGCGTCTGGAGGACGTGCGCGAACACTTCCGGTTCTGGCTGGAAAACGTCTATCACCAAACGCCGCACTCCGGGCTCGGGGGCCGGCCTTCCGATGTCTGGCGCCTCGCTTCCGAAAATCTCCCCCCGCAACGCTACCCTGCGGCGGATTTGGATCTGACCTGTCGCAGTTTTGTGATGCGCGCCATTCGCGGCGGCCGCGTCAATATCGCGAGTCTGGAATGGAGCGGCCCCAGTCTGCCGAACATCGGTGCGCGGTTGGCGATTCATGGCACCGGGCATAAGGCCAAGGTCTTTTATGATGAGACGGACTTAAGCAGCGTCTGGGTCGAGGATCCCGACGACCGCGCGCTTTTGTTCCGCGCCGAGGCGGTGCATCCCGAATACCAGAATGGGCTGTCGCTGTATGAACACAAAATCCTCTGTGAAAGTCGTCGCCAGGATGGGCAGGCGTTGTCTACGGCCACGCTCCTTGAGGCCAAGGCGACCCTCTATCGTCGTTTGGAGACGGACGGCCGTCGCTCCCGCAAACAGCTCGCCCGCCTGATGGAGGACGTGGCCGAGGGCGCGGGCGCCGATGTGTCGGTCCCCCGTGGTGTCGGGAGCCGTAAGGCGATCCTGCAGAAACCGCCCATCCCGGAGACGCCCGCAGTGCCGGTGCAACCCGAGGACGATGGCGATTACGATGGCTTTTTGCGGGAGGGACCATGACCGGAGACGTGATTGGGGACACGCAAAGGCGCTTTGCGCGCCTCATTGTCCCGCACAAGAGTTATACGCAGGCGATGGGCACCCTCGAGCACGCCATTATTGCGGCGCACCC
>JAKBDW010000455.1:0-6268 GCA_021834245.1 Pseudomonadota bacterium | reverse complement strand
AAACGCCGTTCCAGGCATCCAGCTTGGCAAGTATGGGGGCAGGTTCCACATCCCGCATCAGCCTGCCTATGTACTGCAATTGGCGGTTCAGCGCACCGAATTTGGTCATGCGCTTGTATTCGACGATTGCTTCCAGAAGGTTTTCCGGCAAGTTCAGTTCGAGCAGCTTCTCTTTGGGCAGGCCGGTCAGCGTCTTGCCGAGGTCCTGCAATTCGAGCATCTGTTTCTTGATCTTGGTCTTGCTGGGAGGCAGCTCCTCTTCCAGCTCGTCGTTGTGTGGTTGGCGCGTGTTCATGGGGTCGGTAAGAATCAACGGATGTTGCTATGATAGCGCCTCCAGACGAACCAGCCTCCCGAATTTTTATGAACGCCAACGTTTCCAACGCATCACACAGCTCCGACAACCTGCGGCAACTCGTTTCAGATATCGTGCGCCATGCCCGCCAGAAGGGCGCCTCAGCCAGTGCCGCCGAGGTTTCGGAAGGTTTCGGGCAGACCGTCACGGTGCGGCAGGGGAAGGTCGAGACGATCGAATACAACCGCGACAAGGGCATGAGCATCAACGTCTACATCGGCCGGAGACGCGGCAATGCCAGCACCTCCGACTTCTCGTGGAAGGCGGTGTGCGACACCGTTGATGCCGCACTCAACATCGCACGCTATACCGCAGAAGACGACTGCGCCGGATTGCCTGACGCCGACCAGCTCGCCACCGAGTTCCCGGATCTCGATTTGTATCACCCGTGGGCACTGAGCGTGGAACAGGCCATTGAATTGGCAAGCGAATGCGAACAGGCTGCGTTCCGTACCGACAAGCGCATCAACAACTCGGAGGGCGCCACCGTCAATGTCAGCGAAGGCCTTTTTGTCCAGGCGAACAGCCTGGGATTCATCGGCGGCTACCCCAGTTCGCGCCATAGCGTCAGTTGCTCCGTGATCGCGGGAAAAGGCGACGGCATGCAACGCGATTACTGGTATGGGTCGGCACGCGATGCGCGCGAGATATTGAAGGTGGAAGAGATAGGACGCATCGCCGCCGAACGCACGGTGCGTCGCCTGAGCGCGCGCAAGCTGGACACCTTGCAGTGCCCGGTCCTATTTGAAGCCCCCGTGGCGGGCAGCCTGTTCGGCCATTTCGTGGGCGCGGTGAGCGGCGGCAGCCTGTACCGCAAATCCTCCTTCCTGTCCGACCAACTGGATAAACCCGTTTTCTCAAGGCATATCCGCATCGACGATGTGCCGGACATCAGGCGCGGCCTCGCCAGCAGCCCATTCGACGACGAGGGCGTGCGTACCCGCCGCCGCGCCGTGGTGGAGGACGGCGTACTGCGCGGCTACTTCCTCGGCAGTTATTCCGCACGCAAACTCGGCATGCAGACTACCGGCAATGCCGGAGGCACGCATAACCTCATCGTGCAGCCGGGAGAACTGGATTTCAACGGTCTGCTGCGCAGCATGCAGCGCGGGCTGCTGGTCACCGAATTGCTCGGACACGGCGTCAACCCAGTGACCGGCGATTATTCCCGCGGGGCGGCGGGTTTCTGGGTCGAGCACGGCGAGATTCAATATCCGGTAGAAGAGATCACCATCGCCGGCAACCTCAGGGATATGTACAAACATATCGTCGCCGTCGGCAATGATGTGCTGGTGCAGGGCTCGCGCCAATGCGGCTCGGTGCTGACCGAAAATATGATGGTGGCGGGGCGCTAGTGTCGTAACCCTGTCAGATTTACATTGACTTGCCGGCCCCGGCTTGGTTATAACATTACTGACGGGATGGTCGGCGCCTGCCGCTCTAAGCATGGAGGAATAAAGCATGGGCTTTTTTTCAAGATTATTCGGGAGTGACGACGGCAGTGCGGCGAAGATCCGCGAGACGATTCGTTCCGAGGTGAACATCACCGAATGCATCGATGCGCATATGAAGTGGAAGGGGCGATTGCAGGGCTATCTGGATGGAACATCCAAGGAGCAACTGGACCCCATGGTTATCTGCCGCGACGACCAGTGTGTCTTGGGCAAGTGGATCCATGGACCTGCACTGAATTATTTTCATAACGATGAAGGGTTCCACAAATTGCGCGCGGACCATGCAAATTTTCACTTTGTGGCCGGTTCGGTGGTCAAGAAGGCACAGGAAAATGATCGCGAAGGTTCAAATGCATTACTGAAGAATGAGTATGCGCGCGCATCCCGCGATGTCATTCAGGACCTGACGGAGCTGAACAAACATCTGCAGCAGACTGAATAGCGGGAGAGTCAAGGAGAATTCTGGCTAGACTGCATGACTGTCATCAACACCTGATCGCGAAATTTGCCGGTCTTTTGGTACTCGACGATTCCTACTCTCCGAAGTAAAAGAGCCACATTCATCAGAATGTGGCTCTTTTATTTGTCGCGAAGCCGTACTTCTTGCGTGTCGTTCGCTCGGAGTATTGCTCAGGGGGTCTTCTTTTGCACGGGCTCGGGCGAATTCATGATGTTGCCAGCCGCCAGTCCGACCAAGGTGATGCCGACGATCACGAAAATCATCCCGATCGATTTGCCGAACACGAATCCGCCCAGCAACCACAAGATTACCGAAGCAATAACTGCAATAACGAGAGTGCGCGTCTTGGAATTCATATTTCAACCTTTCTAGTCAAATTCAATCTGTACGGATTTCAGCCATAGCCCCAAGAGCGGAGAGTATCGAAAGTTTTCCGAAAGGGGAAGTCCTGCTGTAGCTTTCGGTGAATATCATGATTAAACCTTGGCCATGCTGACAAAAGGGTCTGAGTAAATGTCGCGCATGGAGGCGCCGGCAAAGAATGCGAGTCTTTTTCCCGTTGCGACCATCTCGGGGTGGCCGCACAAAAATACGCGCCAGCCGGCAAGATCCTGATTTTCCCTGATGGCGACGTCATGGGCTCTGCCCGAGGCGAAGCCATGCGGTACGCTGTGCCCTGAAACGCAGGGTGTGTACGCGAAATTGGGATAGCGTGCAGCCAAAGACCTCAACTCATCGGACATGTACAGGGATTCGGCAGTCTTGCTGCCGTGATAAAGCTTGATTGCACCCCTGTGTCCTTGTACCAGCGCATCGCGAATGATTCCGTACAGGGGCGCCAACCCGGATCCGGTGCCGATAAGCAGCAGGCTTTGATCTGGATCGTCAGCGATGTAAAAACAATTTCCGTTGGCATCGGAAATATCGACGCTATCTCCAACTTTTAGGGCCTGATGCACCCAGGGGCTCACTTGTCCATCGGGGAGCCTCCTGATATGCAAGTGAAGATGCTCGTCAATTTCCGGCACGCTGGCCAGAGAATAGGAGCGTGCGGTAACAGTGTCCTTATGCAGGTTGATGAACTGGCCGGCTTTGTATTTCAGCTTCGTGCCGACACTCAGCTCAAGACAGACGATATCGGCGTTGAGCGGATTTATGTCAACAACGATTGCGGAATATTTCCCCACACCGGGGCTTGGGAGTTTTACTTCTATATCTTCTTCGGGATAGCAGGCGCAGGCCAAAAAATAATTTTGGGCCGCCAGCGTCGGTTTCAAACCGATTTGTGCGACCTCGGGTACTTTTCCTGTGACGGCCTGCATCAGACATGTCTGGCAGAGTCCTGCACGGCATGAAGAAGGGATGGTCACATCATGGGCAGTCATGCAGTCGAGCACGGATTCGTGCTCTTTACACTGATATGACTGCCCTCCATAAATGATACTGGGCATGATGTGATGACTGATTATTTGCCGAGAACGTCTTTGCGCGTACTTTCCGCAATTGCCGCGGCTTGAGCAATGAGATCGCCGGGAACGTTGAGCTCCATCAGCGTTGCGCCCAGGTTTTCCATGACTGCGTCGAAGTGCGAGTCGTTCAGGCCTTGCTTGACCAGATGCGCGTGGCCTTTCCGCATGTCTTCGCCGGTATAATTGTGCGGGCCGCCGAAGGCCATCGTCAGGAATGCTTTCTGTTTGGAAGCTTGCTTGTCCATGTCGACACCGTCAAAAAATTGCTTGATACGGTCATCCTTCAATACCTTGCGATAGAAAATATCCACTGCCGCGTTGACTGCACCTTCACCACCGATTTTTTCATACAAGCTGCTCATGCACACTCTCCCTTTAGATTTTTGATAATCTGTGTTGTTCTAAAAAAACAAAACAGTAATTGCACCACTTAACGAAAATGGTATACATTCTTAACGTTTTCTTAACATTTTGAGCAAAGTTAAACGCGAAAGCGCATAAAATGTATTCCAAATGCATCTTATGTGGCGGCGTTATTCCTTGTCAAGCGCAAACTGATCTTCCAGGAAATTTATTGTGAAACTCACCATTTATACAGACTATTCATTACGCGTTCTCTTGTACCTGGCATCAAAGCCGGATGTCACGGCGACCATCACCGAGATCACGGAGTACTACGATATTTCGCGCAATCACCTGGTCAAGGTGGTTCATAACCTGGGGATACATGAATTCATCATCACCAGCCGCGGCAAGAATGGCGGGATAAGGCTTGCGCGTCCCGCCGAGGAGATTCGGTTAAGCGATGTAGTCAGGAAAACGGAGCCGGATATGGATCTGCTGGAATGCTTCAATCCGAAGACGGACAACTGCGTGATCAGCCCGACTTGCCGCCTGAAGTCGATGCTGTACGAGGGGCGGTCAGCCTTCATGGCCGTGCTTGAGAAAAATACGCTGGCCGATGCAGTCCGGCCGATTGCCCAGGCGAAATCGGGGCAAGCGGCGCGTGTCAATATCGCCCGATTGAAGCGCTAGCGGCGGAACGGAGTTCGCGAGCTTTGGGCGGGCGCATCCCCGAGGGGCGGTTCAGGTGGCGAATCTTGTCAACAGAGCGTTCATCCACCCCGAAACCTCTTGATCGCCGCTGTCGGTGATCTTCTTGACTGACTCGACGTAGTCCCGATCCTCTCCCTTGATGTGGCTAGCCAGCCAGCCTTTCAACAGGTTCAGCAACTCGGGCGCGACGTCCTCTCCTTTGGCGGCACGCGTCCTGATTTCGGCGATTTTCTTCATGAAAATTTCGTGTATTCGACGGTGCGCTTTGAGGAAAGGGTAGCCGGCCCTTTCCTGCAGTGCTTCTTCAAATTCAAAGTGTGTGACCGTGTAATTGAGCAGACCTTCCATCACTTGGCTGGTCTCGTCTGCGTTTCGGGTCTGGCAAGCATCGTGCAGCTCGTTGATGAATTCCACGATTCGTTTGTGCTGGGTATCAATGACCGGAATTCCAGATTCCAGGTCAAGTGTCCATTCCATGTATGCCATGCTTCTCCCCCTGCAAGTTTGCTGATTTTGTTATGAGTGCAATACCTGAATGCGGGGACGATACCTGATTTTGCACCGGATATCCAAATGGGCGCCGCGCCCGGCAGTCCATGAAGCGAGTCCGGTTTTTCCGCTCAGCGAGGCTCGATCTGCCACAAGTGCTGAGACACGGAGAACCAGGCTCCCAGCCATCCCAGATAAGCAGAGAATCCAAGCAGCGTCAGGCTGTCGATTGGAGTAAGGTGCTGCAGGCTGAAATTGCTGGCATAAAGCTGGGTCAGAGCGCCGATCTGGTGGTTCAACAGTTGCAGGCTGGCCGCAACCAGCAGCCAGGCCGCGATTCCGCCGAGCAATCCTTGAGTGAGGCCAAAGTAAAGGAAGGGGCGCCGGATGAAGGAATCGGTGGCGCCGATAAGCTTTGCCACTTCGATCTCTTCGCGCCGCGTGAGTATCTGCAAGCGGATGGTATTGAAGGTGATGGCGATCAGCGCGAAGCTCAACAGTGCCGCAAGGATGGCGACCGCCATGCGGCCGAAATCAAGCAGGGCTTCCAGTTTGTGCACCCAGGCCGAGTCAAGCTGTACGTGTTCGAAGTGCTGCCACGTCTTCAATTCGTCCCGCAAGGACTCCAGGGCAGCGGCGCTGCCGTCCTTTGGGTAGATGACAAATGCGTCCGGCAAAGGGTTCTGGGCCAGCCCCGCGACCACGTCTGCCAGGCCTGTGCTTTGCTGCAGTTTCTTCAAGGCTGCGTTTCGAGACACGAATTCGATACGTTTGACGGCGGTATGTTGCCTGAGTCTGTCGCCAATATGATCGATCTCGCCGGCGCTGGTGCCGGAAGCAAGGAACACGCTTATCTGCGGCGCTCCGGCAATCTGGGCGCCAAGTGTCTGCACGCTTTTTAATAGCACATAACCGCCAACCGGCAGACTGAGTGCGATGCCGATGATGAGGATGTTGAGCAGCGACGCATTCGAGGTGAGCAACA
>JAKBDW010000215.1:0-6269 GCA_021834245.1 Pseudomonadota bacterium | reverse complement strand
CAAGCCAGAAACGCAACAACTGGTTTTTCAAACTGCTCAAACCCATAAGTGACAGCAGTGTGTTGAGCGTAGTGGCAATGCAGCAGGATCTGCATCAGAACACTTCTATCGGTGCGACACAGGCGCAGATAAACCAGTACGGACCGACGTTCGCGCTGAATGCCAATCCTTCAAGCCAGGCCTATTACGGATACAACTACGACGATATTAAATCCGATTTCGAATATATCGGTCTGGCCTCCAACCTGGGTAGTGTGAAGCTAGACAACAAGCTCTACACGTACGGCTACAATCATCATGGATTCAACGGCGAGGATCCAAACGGCGAAACACCCAACGGGACCTTTTATTCGCCAAGCGACGTGCCAGGCCAAAAGATGGCGATGATCTACCGTTCCGGCGGCGACATACTTCGCCTGACGCAGGCTTTGGGATCGGGTGATCTGAAGTACGGCATGTGGCTGGACAATCAGCGTAACACACGTTGGCAATATGAGATTGACGCTTCCAACGGCGGCGCCCTAAATCCGCCGAATGCGACTGCTACCGACCGCGACATGTACGACACCCTGCTTACCATGCAACCCTACGTCGAGTACGCTTGGAAAATTACCGACGCCCTGACGCTGACACCCGGCTTGAAGTACAGCTATTTCCGCCGCAGCATCAATGCCAACGTCAATCAGGGATCTGGCGGCCCGCTCGATTACTCACAGAGTTGGACCAAGGCGCTTCCCGCGCTCACTGCCCATTACACTATCAATCGCAACTGGGCGACCTATGCCCAGGTGGCGGAAGGTTTTCTGGCGCCAAACCTGAATATCTTCTATACCACGAATCCCGCGGCAAGCTCGGTTAATCCGGAACAGACGACCAACACCCAGCTCGGCACGACGTGGAAGAGCGATCGCCTGACAACGTCCGGAGATTTGTATTACATCGACTTCAACAACAAGATTGCCAGCCGCACCATTGCCGGTACCACAATCTTCTTCAACGAGGGCGGTGCAATCTATCAAGGTGCGGAAGGCGAGGCGACCTACTACGTTGGCCAAGGATTCAGCCTCTACGGCAATCTGTCGTACAACAGTGCCAAGGAAAAGACCACGAATCTGACGTTGCCGAATGCCCCGAAAACCACGGGTGCAGCTGGGGTGATCTACAACAGCGGATCGTATTACGCCTCGTTGCTCGACAAGTACGTGGGCTCGCGTTACGGCGACACCGGCGAAACCCAGCCGTTGTCCAGTTACTCGGTCGCCAACTTAGCGCTCAACTACAAGATGAGCAACATGGGGGCGCTGAAGGATGCGAAGGTCGGATTCCTGGTAAACAACCTGGCGAACAAGACAGACATTTACGCTCTTGCCGGTTACACGGGAGGCGCCAACACTCCGCTTTACTGGACCCTTCCAGGGCGCAACTACGAGCTGACACTGGCGGCGAGCTTCTAAGCATCGCTGAGAGGCCATGCCCTGTTCGAGTCGTGAAGGTGCTGACAGACCGACGCGATCGAGCAGGGCAGCCGATGTGTTCATCGGGAAACACCTGGCAGTCTACGGCGAAACCCCTAAGTCCGCAGGCAGCGCGAATCCGAACAAAAAGTGCAAAGGCAGGATGCTAAACCGCAAACGGTGTCTCTATAAGAGGAACGACCAATGAATCTCGATACCTTCATTCGAGTGGCAAATTCGACAGGTGGAATTATCTACCTGATGGCGGCACTGCTTTTCATTGCCTTGACCATCGCGCTTGAACGTGCCTGGTATCTCAAGCGCGCACTTACGGCGGGCGAACGCATCATGACTAAGCTCGATCCGGTGGCCAGGGTCGAAGGCCAGCAGCTGCACGACTTCGCCGAAAGCTGCAAAGGCCTGCCACCAGCGCAGGTACTCAGCGCGACACTCAAGCACGATCTGGATCATGATTTTGATCGCCTCTCCGACAAGATCGAGGAAGCTATTATGCGCGAAGCACCGCGCGTAGACCGTTACCTCTGGGTACTCGACACCATCGTTACCCTGGCTCCCCTGCTCGGACTGCTTGGTACGATCATTGGCATGTTCAGCGCCTTTCAGGTATTGTCCGATCCCAGCAATATGTCGACTAAGGTGACCGGCGGTGTGGCCGAGGCATTGCTGGCAACTGCATCCGGATTGTTTGTGGCAATTATCGGTCTCGTGCTTTTCAATGGGCTCAGCAACCGTGTGCGCGTGATCATGCATCAGATGGAAACCATCAAGGTCATGCTTATCAACCGCATGTATCCGCATTATCGTACCCCGACGCATATGGACAACCAGGGGCGCACTCGGGTACTCGGCCCGCGCGCCATCCGGGCGGGCGAGATATAACCGTGGACATGCGTTACTTCGAACGCAAGAAGGCGCGCATCGAAATCATTCCGATGATCGACATCATGTTTTTTTTGCTGGTCTTCTTCATCATGATCACGCTGCACATGATTCCCGCGACCGGACTCAGCTCCAACCTTCCGAAAAGTTCGACTGCCACCTCCCTGCCACAACCCAAAGTCGTGGTGGCACTCGATTCCCGCGGCACCATCACCGTTGCTGGCCAGATCCTCACCGCCGCACAATTGACTGCGTCCCTGAAGAATGGTGACGCGGCGCACACCATCGTTACCATCGAAGGTGCGCAACAGACCTCCCTGCAGAGCCTGATCAATGTCATGGACGCCTGTCGCAGTGCAGGTGTTGTGCATATCGGGCTGGCCGCGAAGGAAAATCAATAGGGTTCGCTTATGGCTGCCGTCCTGACACCCAATCCGATGCCTCTGTCGCGAGCCGCGATGCTGGCCTTCCTGCTGGAAGCGGTGTTTCTGGGGTCAGTCATATTCGTGATTGCGCATGCTGCTACGGAGCCCCCGGTCAATAACACGGTCGCACTCACGCTCACATCCACGACCGACGCAGCGCCGCCCAGGCTGCATCGGCCAGCTCCAGCGCAGGTGCATCATGCGCCACCGGAACCGCATAAAGTTGAACCGAAACCGGTGCCGGTGCCCGCCGTAGCGGCGGCCGCGCCCGTCCAGCCGCCCGCCCCCACTCCTGTTGCGCCGAGCGCGCCGCAACAGGTGGTTACCACGAATGTTGCGCCAGAAGTCCAGGCGTCATTCCGCAGCCTGATTCGTGCGGCTATCCAGGCGGCAGCGCACGACCCCTACGCTGCCCGAGTCGCGCACCTGTCCGGTCGCGTGCAGATGTCCTTTGTCTATCGCGACGGGCGCATAAGCGGCGTGACCATAAAGACTTCCAGCGGTTACGAGATGATCGACCTTGCTGCGCGCCAAGCGGTCCTTGATGCGGCTTACCCGGCGCCGCCGGCCAATCTGGCCGGTCAAGAGCTGTCTTTCGAAATGTGGGTGCACATCTATCAGACCGAATCCTAGCGGCATCCAGCGCGCGGCAACCGAACCAAGATAGGCATGAAAAAAGTCACGCAACGGGCGGCTATCGCGCTGCTGACGATGCTATTGCCAATTTTTACCGGGGCCTCCACAGGGTCGGGTAGCCATATCCGCCATGTGCTTGTGGTAAGTGTCGACGGGCTGCATGCCGTGGATGTGCGCAAGTTCGAAAAGCTAGCCCCGGAATCGACCATGGCGTGGCTCGCGCGGAACGGCGTCGAGTACACCCACGCCAACACACCGAGTCCGGCTGATTCCTTTCCCGGGCTGCTGGCGCTGTTTACTGGCGGTACGCCAGCCGCGACCGGTGTTTACTATGACGTAAGTTACGACCGGCATTTGTCGCCGGCAAATAGCCATTGTCATCGGGTGGGGACGGTCGTCGTCTACGACGAGTCGGCCGATGCACTCAACGAGCGCGCTGGGGATCCGCTGCTTGACGCAAGACGCCTGCCGCGCGACCCGAAAGGATGCCATCCGGTGTTTCCGCATTCCTATCTGCGCGTCAACACCGTGTTCGAGGTGGTGCGTCGGCATGCCGGTTACACTGCCTGGATCGACAAGCACCCGGTATACGAAATTCTCAATGGTCCGAGCGGGCGCGGAGTCGAAGATCTCTATACTCCGGAGATCGGCTCTAATTTCAATTCTCCTGCCGACCGCGGTCGAGGAAAAATCACCGCATCAATATCACGCACGGAAAGATACGATGCCAGCAAGGTGCAAGCTGTCATTAACGAGATCAGCGGTTTCAGCCACGATGGACGCAAGAAGGCACCAGTACCAACGGTATTCGGGCTCAACCTGCAAACGCTCAACGTCGCGCAGAAACTTTCCGGCTATGCCGACGCGCAGGGCGATTTCACGGCGCCATTGGTTGCCGCGCTGTCGGGCGTCGATGCCGAGCTCGGCAAGATCGTGGCTGCCTTGCACACACACAAATTACTCTCTGCTACGCTGATTATCGTAACGGCAAAGCATGGCAACGGCCCGATCGACCCTCACCTCTTGAGGCATGTCGATAGACGTAAACTAGCTTCGACCATTTCCGCTGCGGCGCCAGGCGCGCTTGCATGGATCACATCCGACCATGGGGCCCTTATCTGGTTGCGAGACCAGACTGAGACAGCGACAGTTGCGCACGCCTTGGAGCAGGCACAGAACCGGTTGGGAATTGAGCGTGTGCTTTATGGAACGTTCCTGACGCGATATTTTCCGGCACCGACCGTTGACTCACGTTCGCCGGATCTGGTCATCGTTCCCAAGCCGGGCACAATTTATGCCAAGGCTGGTTCGCAAAAGAAGATGGAACACGGAGGTTTTCTCGCGGACGATACCCACGTCGCACTGTTGGTCTACAATCCTGCACTGCGCCACGCAGGCGCAAGCATTGACGCGCCTGTTTCCACGACACAAGTGGCGCCAACCATTCTGCAATCACTGGGAATATCGCCGCTTGAGTTGCGCGCCGTTGCCATTCAGGGCACGCAGGTTCTGCCGGGAGAGTCATGGGCTGCGCTGGGTCCGGTAAGGCAGGCGGCGCATTAGTGATTCGCTGCGCGCTCACCATGCGTCGCGTTAATTACTAACGCTTCCCGAACTCGATTTTCGACAGGCCTTATCTGAGGCCGCCAAAACCACCGGAGAGTTTGCCAAGAAGCCGTGAGTACCACGCCAAGCCCGAAAAAAGTCGTGGTTTCTCAAGCCAACCAATCTAAGCGATTTCGGCAGCGCGCCTGTTACTTTGTCCCGGCTTCAATCCGGCCGGTGCCCGATCTCTTGGCGCGGTGCAGCGCCTGACCGGCCCTTTCAAGCAGATTCCACGGCCGCTCGCCAGCAACATACCAGGCCAGGCCAGAGGAAAAGGTCGGTGCCTGCAGGCGTTTCCCGTGGGTGAGGTAGAAGGTGCTGCTTACCCGGTGCCTGGCCTTATGCAGCGCCGACACAGCCTGTTCCGGGCCCGTATTGGGCAGCAATACGGCAAATTCGCCTTTGCCGTAGCGCGCCACCATATCGTAGGCGCGGAAATGTCCCAGGATATTGCGCGCGTAGCAGCGCATCACCTCATCGGTGGCGCCGCCTCCGTCTGCCCTTCCGATGTCCTCGAGGCGGTCGGGATCAAGTATCGCCAATGCTAGAGGGTACCCATGGCGCTGTGCGCGTCCGGTTTCGGCAACAAGCCTTCGCATGAAGGCCGCTCGATTAGGAATTCCAGTGAGCGCATCTGTCAACGAGATCGCACGTTCCTGATCGGATTCGGAGCGCAACGTATCGCCAATTTCCCGTACCTTGCCCAAAATGTCGCTCGCGCCGCGCAGACGTGCCTGCAGGGAAGCGTGGCCTTGTATCAGTTCGTCCGCAGTTCCGACGAGGATGTCGCGCAATAGCTTCACTTCCTCTTCGCCTTCGGCCCGCAGCAGAGCCAGACTCGCAGTCTTAATATGCGCCACAAAATCGAGACTCTCAGCCGCTGCCTTTTTGAGTTCGGCGCCAAGTTCAGTGGCGAGACTGTCAAGTTCAGCGGACACGCGATCCGTGCCGGCACGGGGCGCCTCGGGCCCGTTGTTCGTGCCGCGCGCTGCCGGTCGCGCGGCGTCCTGCCGGGTCGCTGTGTTCTTCTGTGCCGGCGGTAGCGGCGTCAGATTCCTGACCGACCAGAGAACCGACGCAATATGCTGTTCAAACGTGGGAGATAACCAGGAACGCTCCAGATCGGGCTCTCGGTCGCCACCGTTATCGGGATCAATTGCAACCTCTCCGCGCTCCAGAAATGGCGCGATGCGCTGCTGGATCAGAATGTCCCGAACCCGGGTAGCGGGATCGCTCTTCGAGTTTTTCG
>JAKBDW010000326.1:0-6283 GCA_021834245.1 Pseudomonadota bacterium | reverse complement strand
TGATCGACATCGGCTGTAAGCGAAGATGCCGGGGCATTCGCATAGGAAGCGATCAGCAATAGCGGCATGCCGCCGACATCGCCCATCATCTGTGCGTCGATCGCGGTCGCTTTGGTATTGACAACGCCGGTCGTGACGAGCGGATTAGCTGGTGGTACACCTATGGCTCCCGCATCCATTACGCTGGTCCCGGTCCATACCTGGAAACCGATCGCGCTGTCGAAACCGGGGATAGCGCCGGTCGTCCAAGCAGCACGCAGGTAGTTGGATGTCGGCGAACCCGAAGCGCCTGAGCCCTGGTTGGCGCCCCACTTCGCGAAGTTGGCGAAGAAGTTGTCGTTGCTGGCGATGAAGGCCAGGCCGGATGCCGCCGTTGCGGTGCCGATGTATTGCTGGGCGGAAATCGCATTCATGTCCCACTGGTTGAAGACATGCACCGCAACCGCGCCGGTGTTCAACACTTCGAAGCTGTCAGCCGGGCCGTTGGGGGTGCTGAACGGAACCAGACCTGCCTTCACAGTGCCCACGTCATATACGAAGGGTACCTTTAACATCACCATGCCGATAGTGCCATCCGGTATGGTACCGCCGCTGGCAGGAGTGAGATTGATCTCAGTCATGAAACCGGTATGTTCACCGGCGCGCCCGGCCAGGAACAGGCTGGACTGCAGCGGTATTTGCAAAGAACCGTTGTTGCTGGTCCTGGTGGTAGGGGTCGAGCCGGTAGTCGGGCCATTGGTTTTCGTTTCGGTCATATAGCCGACCAGAGATGCGTTCAGGACCGCAGGTATCGACAAGCCATCGCCCTCAATCTTGTTTTCAGGGCCGATCATCGTGAAACCGCCTTCTTTGAAAGCGCGTCCAAAACTGTTCAGTGCCGGAAAGTGCTGGTAATGGCAGGCGCTGCAAGCCATGCCGACCTGACGCGAGAACGCGGGAATCGCGTTTGCCTGCGGCGCCCAAAGCGCTGCGGACAGCAACGCGAAGATAGCCAAAATAACATTCCTGAATTGCATGATTAACTCCTTCGTAACATAAAGAGCATTTACTAGCGAGTGACGAGCGCCATGGGGCCCTTTACGGCATCTCTGCATCACCGGACAGTGCAGCCCGCTCGGCGGGCAGCACAATCAATAAGGAAATTATAAGAGAGATGCTAAGCATGGCCCCGGCCCCAGTGAGCGCCATGGAGATGCGATGGCTAAGTTGCTGTACTCCAGTAAGACCCTGGACATTGCTGGAAGCAAAGACGACCACCAGCAGACCCAATCCGAGCGATCCGCCCAGTTGGTGGAACACATTAACTACGCCAGAGGCAGCGCCTTGGTCGTGGTCTGCAACACCGGCCACCGCGGCTACCGTAAGCGGGCCAAGCGATAAGCCATTGCCAAAACCGATAACTGCCATAGGCAATGCAATATCAAAGGCAAAGCTGGCATTGTTCCCGGCTGCACTGAGCCACAACAAACCGACTGCGGTGAACGCGAGCGCAACGCTGAGGATTCGAGCATTGCCATAACGGCATGTAAAGCCTGGCACCAGCATTGCCGCGATAAATGTCATGATGGACATGGGCAGGAAGGCAAGTCCCGCTTGAAAAGGCGAATATCCGAGGACGTTCTGGAGAAACTGGGTTGTGAAATAGAAGAAACTCACCATGCCCCCGAGAAAAAGCATCCGCGCCGCATAGGCCCCCGAACGCTGACGGCTGGCAAAGAGATGCAGCGGCATAATTGGCTGTCCGGCACGCGACTCGATGACAACAAAGATCGCAAGAAGGATTATCCCGCTACCCACCGCAGCGAGCGTCTGCGGTGCAGCCCATCCTGCATCAGCCGATTGGACGATGCCAAAGACGAGGCAGATCATTCCCAGAGTCGAAGTTAAT
Source organism: Pseudomonadota bacterium (assembly GCA_021834245.1). Taxonomy (GTDB): domain Bacteria; phylum Pseudomonadota; class Gammaproteobacteria; order Acidiferrobacterales; family UBA6901; genus JAJXUF01. The sequence goes on along the minus strand of JAKBDW010000326.1, from coordinate 4,395 downwards.
GCACCAAGAAGATCCAAGTCTCCGGTACGGAGTTCCGATTCACGTATGGCTCTTGCAGCGCCTGAAATAAGCGCAATTCCAATAGGAACATTCATCAAGAAACCGAGGCGCCAAGATATCTGTTGCGCAAAATAGCCGCCAAGTACCAGACCCAAGGCCGAACCCACGCCAGCAACCATGGAGTACTTTGCAAGGGCGCGTGTGCGCTCCCTGCCTTCGGGAAAGGTGGTCGAAATGAGTGCCAGCACGGATGGGGCTATTATGGCTGCGCCTATTCCCTGAATCGCACGGGCGCCAACCAACCAAGTTGAAGTTTGGGCTAAACCAACAGCAAGAGATGCGGACGTAAAGAGTGCCAGACCGGTAAGCAGCAAGCGTTTACGCCCAAACAAGTCACCAGTGCGTGCAGCCAGTAGCAGGAACCCCCCAAAGCAAAGTAGATATGCATTTTGCACCCAGGATAAAGCGACGGGAGAAAATCCCAGACCTTGCTGAATATCCGGCAAACCGGTAATAACAATGGAAATGTCGAGCACGATCATCAGGTAGCTGGTCAGAGCAATGGCCAACACCCAATTGCGTTCATGGTCGGAGATGTTTGCATTTATCGTATTCATGGTCAGCTCATCCAATTAGCTGGCAGATACCGATTGATATTGCGAATCATTGACCTTCTCTAGCCAGTCCGCTGCCTTGCCATCGATCTCCTCCTGAATGGCAATATGAGTCATAGCCGTGGTGGCGGTGGCGCCGTGCCAGTGTTTCTCGCCAGGGGCGATTGAAACCACGTCACCAGGGTGAATTTCCTCGATGGGGCCTCCCCAGCGCTGTACGTAGCCACAGCCTGCGGTGACAATCAGGGTCTGTCCAAGTGGATGGCTGTGCCATGCTGTCCGCGCGCCTGGTTCGAAGGTGACGTTTGCGCCACTGGTGCGGGCTGGCTCATTTGCCTGGAAAAGATGGTCCACACGCACCGTACCGGTGAAGTAGTCTGCCGGTCCGTTTTGGGATGGTACTGAACCGATTCGCTTTATTTTCATTGCATTTTCTCCTTTCACTGGCCGGAATGCGTGATTGTTATCAACACAATTTCGCGATGTGAGAAGACTACTGCGTAAAGGAGTATTTGATTAGGGGGTGCAATCAGCATGAACCTATGAATATAATTCATGAATGGCCAGTGAAAATCTCAACGATCTTTTGGCGTTTGTCACCGTTGCGCGCGAACGCAGCTTTACCCGTGCCGCCGCGCAGCTCGGCGTTTCTCAGTCGGCACTTAGCCATACGATACGCGGCTTGGAGGGGCGGGTCGGGCTGAGGCTACTGAACCGGAGCACGCGTAGCGTTTCCCCCAGCCAGGCTGGCGAAAGGCTACTCAGGACTATCGGCCCGCGGCTCGATGAAATCGGATTTGAACTCGCAGCCTTGAGCGAACTACGGGAAAAACCGGCCGGTATCGTGCGCATTACCGCCACTGAACATGCGGCCAACACCATTCTCTGGCCGAAGTTATCGAAGGGTCTGCTCGAATATCCTGATATCCGGGTTGAGATCAACTCGGATTCCCGGTACATCGACATCGTTGCTGAACGCTATGACGCGGGTGTACGCCTCGGCGGGGAAGTTGCAAAAGATATGGTTGCGGTACGCATCGCAGCGGATATGCGCGTGGCCATAGTCGGCGCACCTGACTACTTATCGAAGCGGCCGCCGCCAAAGACCCCGCATGACTTAGCCGAGCACAATTGTATTAATCTACGATCTCTAACAAGTGGTGGGCTGTATGCTTGGGAATTCGAAAAGGATGGACAGGAACTGAAAGTGCACGTCGAAGGCCAGTGGATCTTCAGCACCACTGCCCCGATGCTGGGTGCCGCTTTGGCAGGATACGGTTTAGCCTACATGCCTGAGGATGTTGTTACACAATTCATCACCGAGAAGCGATTGCTGAGGGTGCTTAAGGACTGGAGTCCAAAGTTTCCAGGCTACCACCTCTATTACCCGGCACGTCACCCTTCTCCCGCCCTGGATCTGGTGATCAAATTATTGCGCTATAAAACAAGGTAGGCTGATGCAGGATTAGAAGACGAGTCTGACGTGGGTTTGTCGCCAGAGAAAATGTCGGAACATTCCGGCTCACTGCCGACATGTCCTGCATCTAGCGGCGCGTTTTCTCACAACCTCGCCGAACAGCAGTCGCCGCAGCAAGCTGTCATTCGAAGCATAAGCCTGCCGTTTTTGGCAGCTCCATGCTTGCATTTCCTGCCGCAAACGCCTCCATCTTCGCTTGTGACTCGAACAATAATGTTGCCCTTCAAAGAACTGCTAATATGCGTCTGCTCTCTTTGCAATACGCTCGTTTATCTGCGGCGAATTGTAGTAAAGGCGCAAACTTGAACTGACTTAATGGGTTCCCACCTAAATTCAGACCGGTGATTTGACATGGAGCGCGCTACAGATACCCCATCAAAACTTGTAATAATTGTCCTTGCCATTGCGGCGGGAGCCATCGTCGCAAACCTTTATTACAGCCAACCCCTGCTTGCCGTTATGGGAGGTGAGTTCACGCAATACGCCAAGCTGGTCGGTCTGGTGCCGACGCTTACGCAGGTCGGATACGCCATTGGACTCCTTTTGCTGGTCCCGTTAGGCGACAGCCATGAACGGCGCGGCCTGATAGTCAAGATGACGTTGCTGGTAGCGCTTGCGCTTTTCGCCGTTGCGTATTCGCCGACTTTCTGGTGGTTATTAGGCTCAAGCTTTCTGCTTGGGGTGCTTACGATCGTTCCGCAGCTTGTGGTGCCGTTCTCTGCCAGCCTGGTCGGACCCAATTCGCGCGGGCGGCTCGTCGGGCAGGTCATGAGCGGACTTCTCGTCGGCATCATTCTTTCTCGCACCTTGAGTGGCTATGCGGGCGCCTATATCGGTTGGCACACGATTTACCTCCTTGCCGCTGCGGCGATGCTCGTGTTGGCTGCCGTTTTGTACATCACACTGCCACATCAGTTGCCTCCGTCCCCTGTGCCGTACGGAGAGCTGCTTGCCTCGCTTCGGAATCTAGCCTGGAACGAGCCAGTACTGCGGCGGCATTCGCTGATCGGCGCGCTCGGATTCGGCGCCTTCAGCGCCTTTTGGACTTCGCTGGTGTTTCATCTGGGTCACCTGTCTTCTGCCTATGGGTCGCAGACCGTTGGCACCTTTGGCCTGCTGGGAGTAAGCGGCGCTCTAATCGCGCCGATCTCGGGCCGATTCTCCGACCGCTACGGAGCAAAACTGATCAATGGGACTGCGCTGGCGCTGGTGGTCATCGCGTTCATTACGATGTGGGTCGGGCGCACCTCGCTCGCTGCCATTGCGCTTGGTACCATCCTGCTCGATGCCGGGGCACAGGGCAGCCATATCTCGAACCAAACCAGAATCTATGCGTTACACCCAGGCTTGCGGAACCGGTTGAATGCGGTCTATATGTTCTGTTTCTTCATCGGCGGCGCCATCGGTTCTGGAGCCGGATTCTTCCTGTGGCAGAAATGGGGCTGGGCTGGAGTCTGCCTGCTGGGCGGGGGGTTTGGGCTGGCGGCATTGGGAGCATTGTTTCTGATGCATCGAAAAGAAGAACTGGCCGCGGAAGCGTAACGGCCCGTCGGCACAGTCGGCGCATCTGTTGCTGGCGGACGACGCGGCTTAAGATCAGATCGCTCCCGAGACACATTGCATACGCCAACTTTTCTGCTTGATTGGTGGCCGATCACTTCGCCTGAACGAGACACGGACTGACACAGGAGATAGAGCACGATGACGTCAAAACAAAAGCAGTTGGGAGTCTGGAAACGATATCGACTCGTCCGATATGCAACTTACCTGATCGCGGCCCTGATTGCCGTGGCGCTTCTGATTGTCGTTATCAACGTCCCGGATGAACGCCTAGACCCAAAGGCTGCCGCGGCATTGCATGAGGTTCCGTCTACGCTTGCGGTCGATGAAAACGCGGAATTCGCCATGTACGGTACAGGAGTTGCAAAAGGACAAGATCCACATGAATTCGGTGTTCGCTATGTCGCGCTAAACAACCAGTGGATGCGGGCAATGGATGAAGGCCGACAGGTGAATCAGGATGAATTGCAGACCATGGAGCAACAGAAGGAAGCATTACCATGGATCGGCAACGCGCGCGATTTATGCGGCAAGAGCCGTACAGACTGTCTGCGCGACTACGTCCGACACCGCCAGCAGATCGAAAAACTTGTGCGCGACAACCGGCTGCGGCTGGCACGCTATCATGCCCTATATCGCTACCAAGGATTCAGCGACACCATGCTGCACCGCATTGTGGCAACCTATCCGGATATGAACGGAGCGGAACACGAAACAGTACTGGGTCAGATCGCACTGCAGGCA
>JAKBDW010000086.1:0-6313 GCA_021834245.1 Pseudomonadota bacterium | reverse complement strand
GTTGGCGCGCCAACTGAAAAACGCAGGTGTCGATCTGGTCGATTGCTCCAGTGGCGGTTTGATCTCCGACGCCTCCGTTCCCGCAGGCCCGGGGTATCAGGCGCCATTCGCGATGGCGCTGCGGCGCGAGGTCGGTATCGCGACGGGTGCCGTTGGCCTCATCACCGAGCCTTTTCAAGCCGAACAGATCGTGGCAACCGGTATTGCGGACGCGGTGCTTTTGGCACGCGAACTGCTGCGTGACCCATATTGGCCACTGCATGCAGCGCACAAATTGGGGGTCGACGTCGAATGGCCAAGGCAGTACGCGCGCGCCAAACAGCGCTGAAAAAGCGCGTGGCGGCGCACACGCGCGGGGGCCGATTTCCGTCGGCCGGTGTGGACCCGTTTGACGGAAGAAAAAAGATCCGCATTGGCGTCAGTAGTTGCCTGCTCGGAGAAAAGGTGCGCTTTGATGGCAGGGACAAATTCGACTCTTACCTAGTTAGGACTATGGGGCGGTATTTCGATTTCGTTCCGGTATGCCCGGAAGTCGGGATAGGTCTTGGCGTGCCTCGCATGCCTATACAGCTTGTTGGCACTTCAAAGCCGCCGCGCGCGGTCGGTGTGTACGACCCGACACTGGATGTCACTGACAGACTTTCGGTCTATGCGCGTCGTATGGCGCGCAAGCTCGCTAAGAACATAAGCGGTTATGTCTTCAAGAGCGGTTCACCCAGCTGCGGGCTACAGGGTGTAGCAATTCACAGTACCGGTGGTGCGCAAAATGGACGCGGAGTATACGCCGCAGCATTCCTGGCCACATGTTCGCTTGTGCCCGCGGAAGAGGAGGGAGCGCTGGGCGATCCTGAGTTGCGCGCAAACTTCATCAACCGCGTGATTGCCTATCATCGTTGGCAGCGACTAGTGACGACGCGCTTGACAGCCGCGAAGCTCATAGGCTTCCACAGCGCTCACAAGCTCAGCCTGATGGCGCACAGCCAATCGCAATATCGGGCTCTCGGTCGGTTGGTAGCGCAGGCGGGCCGGAGCGAGCTCACCGTCTTGCGGGAAAAATACATTCATGGATTCATGCATGCACTGCAACAGCCTGCGACCCGCGCCGGGCACAGTAACGTATTGATGCACCTTATGGGCTATCTAAAGAACGATCTTGATGTGAGCGCCAAGCAGGAGCTACTTGCCTTGATACACAACTACCGACAGGGCCGCATTCCGCGCATGCTCCCGCTCGGCGTGTTGCGCCACTACTTTAAATGTCACCCGCATCCATATGTTGACGCGCAGGTGTACATGGAAGCGCTGCCGGCAGAACTAATGTCGCGCTAGGCGAAACGATCGGCAAACCTGCTTACTTGCGCGCGGACAGGCGTTTGCGAGCCGCGCCTGGGGCGAGCAGCATCGGTTGAAGTTCGCGCCAGACGTTGTCTAGGACGCGAGGTTCCGCCGGAGCCCGCGGATGCAGACCATCCGATTGCATAAGGTCCGGTTTTAGCGCAACACCTGCTAGCAGGAAAGGAACCAGTGGTAGCTTGTACTCGCGGGCGAGATCGCGAAAGATCTGGTGAAACTTTTCCGTATACGGTTTGCCGTAATTCGGTGGCAGGTACATTCCCACCAGCAACACGCGCGCACCGTGACGGCGCGCGGTGGAGATCATGGCGGCAAGATTAGCGCGCATCTGCGACAGTGCCAGGCCACGCAATCCATCGTTCGCGCCGAGCTCTATAATCACGATCTCCGGCCGATGTCTGTCCAGCGCAGCAGGTAATCGTTCACGCCCGCTGCTGGTCGTGTCGCCACTGATGCTGGCATTGATTACGCGGTAGGGATAGCCTTGACGTTCAAGCCTTTTCTGCAGCAGCGATACCCAGTCCGCGCGCAGCTCAATGCCATAGCCGGCGCTAAGACTATCGCCAAGGACTAGGATGGTGCGTAATGCTGCCGGAGCAGGAGCGGCGAACAGGAGCAGGGTCAATAACAGGAATCGTTTTCTCATTCACGGAATTACATCATGTACATGGTACAGGCGCAAAAACTGACCAAACGGCTGCCGAGTCCGGAGGGAACGCTGACCCTGCTTGAAGAGGTCGATCTCGCGGTTTCCGCGGGCGAGGCGTGTGCCATTGTCGGCGCATCGGGTTCCGGAAAATCGACCTTGCTCGGCCTGCTTGCCGGTCTGGATACACCAAGTTCCGGGCGCGTGTGGCTGGATGGTGTCGACCTCTCTACTCTGGATGAGGACGGCCGCGCGCGCCTTCGCTCCGGGCGGGTCGGCTTCGTTTTCCAGTCCTTTCAATTGCTGGCCAACCTTAGCGCCCTGGAAAACGTCGTGTTGCCGCTGGAACTTGCCGGTCAGGCGGCGGCGGAGCAGGCGGCTCGCGAGGTGTTGGCACGCGTTGGGCTGGAAAGGCGCCTGCGCCACTACCCCAACCAGCTTTCCGGCGGCGAGCAGCAGCGGGTTGCAATTGCACGGGCGTTCGCGTCGCGACCCAAAGTGCTGTTTGCTGACGAGCCGACCGGCAATCTCGATCAGGCAACCGGCGAACGCGTCATCGAGCTCATTTTTTCGCTTAATCGTGAACGCGCAACGACGCTGATTTTGGTCACTCATGACGAGGCGCTCGCGGCCCATTGCGGACGCCACCTCCATTTGGATGCCGGTCGACTGTTCGACTCGGCCCAAGGCGGCAAACAGGACGAGGTGGCGGTAATCGGAAAGCGCCCATGAACACCTTGCGCCTTTCCATGCTTTCTCTGCAGCGCGACTGGCGTTCAGGCGAGCTGCGGGTGCTAGCTTTCGCGCTGGTCATCGCCGTGGCGAGCATGACTTCGGTGGCATTCTTTACCGACCGGATCCATCAAGTAATGGAGCGCCAAGCTTCGGAGCTGCTCGGCGCGGATCTTGTAGTCGTATCTTCGGGGCCAATCGACAAGCGCATTGCGCGTCAAGCCGACGCCCTAGGGCTGAAGACTACGGCCACCGTTTCCTTCCCGAGCGTCGCGCTGGCCGGCGACAAGACCGAGCTGCTTGAAATCAAAGCTGTCGCAGCAGGCTACCCGCTGCGCGGGACTCTGCGTATCTCTGATATTCCATACGGCAGTGAATCGCCGGCGCACAGTGTTCCAGCGCCGGGGACCGCATGGCTCGAGCCGCGTGCACTGGCGCCGCTTGGCTTGCGCGTTGGGGATGAGATCATGCTGGGTGCCTCGAAACTGACCGTCGCCAAAGTGCTGAGCTACGAGCCCGATCGAGGTGGAGATATGTTCAGCATTGCCCCGCGCCTTCTCATGAATCTGAAGGATGTTGCTCAAACACAGCTGATCGGCCCCGGCAGCCGCATCACGTACCGCCTGCTTGTCGCCGGTTCATCACCAGCGCTCGCGAACTTCCGCCAGTGGCTTAAGCCACAGCTGCAACCCGGTGAACGGCTGCAGGACGTGCGCGACGCGCGACCCGAACTTCGTGCCGCCCTCGATCGCGCGGAAAGGTTCCTGAGCCTCGCGGCGCTTGTCAGCGTCGTGCTTGCTGGCGTGGCAGTCGCCACCGCAACGAGACGCTATGCCCGCCGTCATATGGACGGCACGGCCGTAATGCGCTGCTTTGGCGCCACCCCGTCGCTCGTGGCGCGCCTTTATTTGCTGCAGATGCTGTGGTTCGGTCTAGCAGTGAGCTTTGCAGGTTGTGTAATCGGGTATTTTTCCCAAGAGGTTCTTGCCTATCTTCTATCGGGCGTAGTGTCCGGCCCTCTGCCCGCACCCTCGGCCTTTCCCGTTATTACAGGTGTTTCCATTGGGTTGGCGACGCTTTTCGGCTTTGGATTGCCGCCGATTCTGCAGCTAAAGGACGTGCCGCCAGCGCGTGTTTTGCGGCGCGACCTTGGTCCACTGGCTGGACGCAGCATCACGGTGTACGTGACTGCAATCGTCGTTGTTGCGGCACTCATGTTCTGGCAGGCGCGCGATGTACGTCTCACGGCCTACCTGCTTGCGGGAGCGACATCAACCGCGGCGGTCCTGGCGGCCATGGCCTTTGTTCTGGTACGCGGACTCAGCGCGCTGCGTGGACGGGTAGGAGTTTCCTGGCGCTTTGGTCTTAGTAACATTTCTCGACGCGCCGGAGCCAGCGTCGCGCAGGTCGTGGCGTGCGGAATCGGCATAATGGTGCTTCTCCTTCTTTCGTTGGTGCGTGGTGATCTCCTTTCAGCCTGGGAGCGCAGCTTGCCGCCAGATGCGCCCAATCAATTCGTCATCAATGTGCAACCGGATCAGGTGCAGCCGTTGCAACATTTTTTTGCCGACAATGGCCTGGCGCACACGGTGCTTTATCCTATGGTACGCGGTCGCTTGATCGCCATTAACGGGCGCGCAGTGCATGCGGCCGACTATCAGGACGAGCGCGCGCAACACTTGGTTGAACGGGAGTTCAATCTTTCCTGGGCGGCACAGCCTCAGTTAGATAACCGCATCGTTTCCGGAAGCTGGTGGACCAAGGCGCAGTATGGCCAACCGCTAGTTTCGGTGGAAAAGGGGCTGGCCAACACGCTTAACATAAAACTCGGTGACACGCTCAGCTATCGGATTGCCGATCGTGATATCACGGTGCGGGTCGCGAGCCTGCGCAGCGTCGAATGGGATTCATTCCGCGTGAATTTTTTTGTCATCACCCCTCCCGGGTTGCTGGAAACCTATCCGGCAACCTACGTCACGAGTTTTCATCTTTCCCCTACGGCGCGCGGACTGCTTAGCCGGCTAGTGCAGACGTTTCCCAATCTGACGGTGATTGACGTGGCAGCGCTCATGGCAAAAGTAAGAAGCATTATGCAGCGCGTGGACCTTTCGGTTGAATATGTCTTTCTTTTCACGCTTCTTGCGGGCCTAACCGTGCTGTACGCCGCCATTCAGGCGACACAAGACGAGCGTCTGCACGAGACCGGGCTGCTACGCACCCTGGGTGCAAGCCGGCGCCAGCTGTTGCAGGGTTTGGCGGCGGAATTCGTCGTGCTCGGCGTTCTCGCTGGTCTGCTGGCCGCGTTTGCCGCCACGGCCGCTGGATATTTCATGGCCAAGCACCTGTTTCACCTTCACTACCGTCTGGATGCATGGTTGTGGGTCGCCGGCTTTGTCGCCGGCGGAATCGGCGTGGGTGCTTTTGGCCTGTGGGGTACCCGTTTCGTCTTTTCCCGACCACCTTTGCCTACCTTGCGCCAGTTGTCCTGAGTCCCGCGCAGTGCCTGACTGACACAAACCCTTCTTTATTGAAAGAGCAGCTCGATTTTCGCGACGCGCTGCGCGCCTAGCGCGGGGCTTGCAGCCAAGATGCCTGAATGGCGGCATCTGGGTCGCGCCGCGACCCAATTCACCGCCGTTTTATCCGACCGACGCCACGGCCAAAACTCTCGCCCATCCGTAACCAAAATTTCACATGGCTTTCACACTAGTCGCCTACACTCCAGCCCGCTTTGAATTTGCCGACGTCATCACGCACGTCTGGTGACTGTGATGTCTCCGTACTGCTGCTTAAGAGTCGGGCGAATCACGAAAAGAATTACACGAAAACTGTGGGAGAACATTGTTCATGAGCAACACGCCCGGCTTTACGGTTAAGCTTCTTACCCGTCTGATTTTGGGAACTATCTTTGTCGCTGGCGGTAGAGCGGCGCTGGCGCAGGACCCGGTGAACCTGGGCACGATCCAGGTTACCGGCAGCGGCATTTCGAATGACCAGGCATCAGCACCTTATCAGGCACCGACTCAGGCGCCCCTCAGCGCGACCGAGCCGCAATCTGACATCAGTCAGCAGTACATCCAGCAAAATGTTGCGGCCACCGCCAACTACACGGATATAGTGCAGATTTCTCCCAGCGTCGTGGATGTGGATCCGAACGGACCCGGCCTGATGGAGTCGCAAGGTCTGTCTATGCGCGGTTTCCAGGACGGCCAGTACAACGTGACATTCGACGGCATCCCCTGGGGCGATTCGAATGATTTCACGCATCACTCCACTTCTTACTTCATGCCACAGGACATCGGCGGGATCAACGTGAAGCGCGGACCGGGCAACGCCAGCAACATCGGTTACGCCACCTTCGGGGGAACCATTGCCCTGACATCCAAGGAGCCGCTGGCGAACAACGCTTTAACTCCCTACCTGACGATAGGAAGCTTCAATACCACGATCGAGGGACTGGAGTACGATTCCGGCGCGCCGAAGAATCAGAACGACGCCACCGCATTCATGGATTACAAACAGGTGGATTCGAACGGTTATCTCAATTACGCAGGCCAGAAACGCAACAACTGGTTTTTCAAA
>JAKBDW010000210.1:0-6390 GCA_021834245.1 Pseudomonadota bacterium | reverse complement strand
ACCAAGCACCAAACCGATAGCCGCCAGCATCAGAATCCAGTTGATTATCGGCACATATACCCGACCACGCGTTTCGTATGAAGTCTGCAGTACCCGCACCGGTGGGAACATGCGCAACTGCACGGCTTGGCTGGTGAGGGAGAAGGCTCCCGTGATCGCGGCCTGCGAAGCAATGACGGTCGCCGCTGCCGCAAGTGCCACCAGCGGATAGAGCCCCCACCCTGGTGCCAGGTCATAAAACGGATGATGCAGGCCTTGCGGGTGCGCCAGCAAGAATGCTCCCTGGCCAAAGTAGTTGAGCAGGAGCGCGGGTAAGACGAAGGCAAACCACATGACGCGTATTGGACGGCGGCCGAAATGACCGAGATCGGCATACAATGCCTCGCCGCCAGTTACGACAAGAAAGACCGAGCCGAGCGTGACGAAGCCGGTCCAGCCATTGTGCATCAGGAATTTTGCGCCATAGAGTGGATTGACTGCCAAGAATACGGATGGGTCGCGCCAGATCCCTCCGATGCCAAGTAACGCGAGCACAACGAACCACACAACAATGACCGGACCGAAGAGCGCTCCCACGCTGGCAGTACCGCGCCGCTGCAGCGCGAACAGAAACACCAGGATTACTATGGTCAGTGGTACGACGTAGTCGCTAAACGCCGGAGTTGCTACCTTCACTCCTTCGATTGCACTGAGTATGGAGATGGCCGGCGTGATCATGACGTCGCCATAAAGCAACGATCCGCTAAACAGTCCGAGCATGACCAAAAACCAGCGGCCGCGCTTGTCCAGGTTCTGCCACGGGCGCAACAGCGCAAGAAGCGCAAACTGCCCGCCTTCACCCCGGTTATTCGCGCGCAGGATGAAGGCCATGTATTTGAGCGAGATCATGACGACCAACGCCCAAAACATGAGCGACAGTATGCCGAGAACGTTGGCGCTGTTGATCGGGATTGCGCCTGGTCGGGCAAAGCATTCATGCAGTGCGTAAATCGGGCTGGTGCCGATGTCACCATAGACCACGCCGAGAACTGCAAGCCCTAGCGCGATCGACATTGGTTCGCGCCCGGCGCCGGCGGCGGCGCCGAAAGGCACGGCGCGAGCGGCAGGCTGCGGTGTGGTTGCTGGTGTGGCTGGCCTTTGACTCATGATGAGTGGCTGTTTCTCGAGCAAGTTTGGCCGATGCTACAGTCTATTCTCTACAAATCGGCCGCATTAGCCAATTGCCTTGTTGTCGGCCTATGTCGTGTCGATCTTCGAACGGATCACCCAAATGCGTTATTGACTCGGTGACGGCCGCGAGAAGTAAAGTCTCGGTCATTGTGATTGCTATTCGGCCAGGATGATTTCGGTGAATTGCAGATGGTGCATGAATTCGCGCAGAATCAGCAGCGCTGCCGCGAAAGCAGTTCCGGCAGGAACACGTTCGATAGAAGCCGGTCGTCCTAGTGTAACGGCCGCCAGACTTTCGAAAGCGCGCTCGATGAGGCGAATGGAAAGGATTCTTTGCCCGGGATCCGACAAGCCGGCGAATCTGGCGATTTGTTTTATGCTGGCAGCGTTTGTCATCAATTCTGAATGCGCATCGATAATCGCTCGGGCGCGAATCACCTCGTTCTCGGTCGCCGTGATCGCGTTTTCCATCTCCAATGGTGTTGGCGGGTCATGGTGGAACAGCTCCCTTGATGTTCTAACCGAGCCTAATGCCAGTACGATCGCTCGTGACGGCTGTCGGCCGTCGCCGGTCGCCACAATGACCTGATCGTCGTCGATGTGAAGCATCGTTACTGCCCGCTTTTCCGGCGGCTGCGTTCCCTTCATGCCCACCGTAGCTCTTGAATACAATGCGCGAACTTGCGGATCGAGCGTCAAACTGAAAGAGTCGTCGGAAGGAGTCACGGTTGCATAACCTTGTTAAAGCGCAGCCTTGTACATTCGCCGAAGCTAGATTGGTTCTTGGCAACAGCCGGCTTGGCGAAATGCTTGTATATGGCTGCTGGAAGAATTCCAGCCCGGAAATTGCTCTATCATTCTATAATCGTGAGCGGCATGGAAGACATGTGCATGGGTTGTGCCGGTGTCCTGAGAGATGTGCTGCTTCTTGACCGCGCCTTCGCATTGCAGAAAAGTCGGTTATCTGTCATCATATTTTACTAATCGTCGGTCGCGCGATCGAGACTGAAATTGGCTAGTCCGACGCCGCTTGGCGCACGGTTCTCGGTAACAGACCGCCCTCTGATTCGGGGAAAAACAAGGCCACAAGATGTTCGAGGTACACGGGATATCGCATCCAAACTCTTCCAGCGCAACCTGTCTGAGAAGTGGATGCCGACCCAGTTTGATTCTTCCCCAAAAAATTCTTATTTCTGGCAGACCTTCAGCAATGACCTTAGCTGTGCGGCGTTCCGAAATGAACGTTGTGGCCACCTGCCGTGCCGATGCTGCTTGGCGGCAGCGCGGCGCCGCTGAAAGAGAAGCGTGACCATGTCGGCGTGCGCGGTTGCAGAGACCTGGGTACGTTGGCCAGCAAGCACGGTGCGGCCAAACCAGTTTTCCTGTGCAGGTTGCGCAGAGCACGGAATTTGGTCGTTTCAGGTCCATGCCATCCCCTTTTGCGAGAGTCCTGGAGAGTTCTACACGTGTTAGCCGCAATGCATAAACGATTGTTGTCATTCTGGGAAAACCTGGATCCCATGGTGCCTATGGTAATTGTGGCGGCACTGGTGGGCTTTCTCGGATCAATGGCAGTCGAGGTCTTTCGTCAGGCGATGTATGCGGTTATGCGGTTGTATACAACCAGCCAGCACCTTGTAGCTGCTGCGACTGCGCTTCCATTATGGTTGCGGGTTGTGATTCCTACCACATGCGCTACGGTCGGCGGGCTGATCATGTGGGGGGGCCATCGTTGGATCAAACGCCCGCGCGGCCCGGAGTATATGGAAGCAGTGCGCGTCGGAGACGGTATTCTGCCGCTTGGACCGAATGCCACACGCACCTTGTCGTCACTCGCCAGTGTCAGTGGCGGCATTACGATCGGGCGCGAAGGAACGATGATTCAGTTCGCGGCGCTGATCTCATCACTGATGGGACGTCTGGGTAAGACCGATGCGTCGCACCGTCGGCTCATCGTGGCGTGCGGCGCGGCGGCCGGATTTGCTGGCGCCTACCACGCGCCCATCGCCGGGACGATGTTCGTTTCGGAAGTGATCCTGGGCGGGCTTGCGTTGCGCGAAATTACCGCGATTCTCGTTTCCGCTGTCGTTGGTGAATTGACCACCCAGGCGCTATTTGCTTCCGGCCCTCTGTATTTGTCACATCCTATTCCTCCCGTCGGCTTCTTCGATCTGCTGGATGCCACATTGCTGGGAGTCGTTGCCGGGCTTGTCGGTCCGGCATTCCTGTGGGCTCTGGATAAATCGCGCCGCTGGTATCAATCTGCCGTGACCTTCATACCGCTGCGCATGGGGCTGGCCGGCTTGGTCATAGGACTGCTATCACTGCTGCGACCGGAAGTATGGGGAAACGGTTACAGCGTCGTTCAGTCCTTCCTGGTCGATCATTGGCTATTGTCCACGCTTGCCGGGCTTTTTGTGCTTCGACTGATGGCGACGATCGCCGCCAGTGCCGCCGGCATTCCCGGTGGCGTATTGACTCCCACGCTTGCGCTCGGCGGAATACTGGGTCTAATAGTGCAGCATAGTCTGCTCATATCGCATGCGAGTCACTCGCAGGGACTCTGGGTGCTGGTTGGCATGGGCAGCCTGCTTGCGGCCACCACCCATGCTCCGGCGATGTCCGCGATCATGATGTTTGAGACTACGCGCAACTACAACGTCGTATTGGCGGCCATGCCGGCCTGTGTGGTCGCATCGGTGATTGGCAGTCTGCTGCGCCGGCGATCGGTCTATACCGAGGCGCTCGGCCTGGTCGAGCACTTCGAAAAGCCGTCACTACTCGATGCCATTACCGGCAGGCAGGCTCCTGCCCATATTGAAGCCGACTCAGAGATTCAGGAGCAAAATCTGTCCGCTAAGACTAGAGAGGAGCTCGCGCCCGCAAAGCTGGAAAGCGGCCCGGAAGTCGGTTCTTTGCCGCCCGACCGCTAGACCCGCGAGAATTCCGAGAGTACGCACCAGGCAGGTGTCGCCGAGGATATAGTCCGTCGGTGCATTTTTATTGGATGGGCGCCCTGCTTAAAATGAACTGGCGACTAACGTGTTGACAGTTGGTCGAACTCTCGGAAATGGTCGCCCGGTTAGAAAACAGAAGTTTTGCCCACGCGCAGGCCGTCAAAGCGCATATTTATGACGCAACGCATAACCAGCGTTCTGGCACGTCTCGTGAACCTTGGTGTGCTTCCCCAGGATTCACAGCAGGAACGCCTGAAAAAGGCGGTGCTTACAATCGTTTGCGGCATCATAGCCGTATTGGCGATTCTCTGGGGCTCGCTCTATTTCTTAATCGGCTACAGATTGTCCGGCGCAATTCCGCTCGCCTATTCAGTCGTATCTTTCATCAGCATCGCCTATTTCTTCGCGACCAAGCGCTTCGCCTTCTTTCGCTTCAGCCAGCTTCTGCTGATTCTTTTGCTACCGTTCCTCCTGCAGTGGAGCCTCGGCGGATTCGCGAATGGCAGCGCCGTAATGGTCTGGGCATTCTTCGCACCGCTGTCCGCGCTTTTTTTCGCAGACAGCCGCAGCGCCGCACGATGGCTCGCAGGATTCCTCTTCCTGCTGGTTGTCTCAGGATTCATCGACAGTACCCTTGCCAGCTCGACGCAGCCCATGCTGCCCACCCTCAACACGCTCTACTTCATCATGAATCTAGGTTGCGGCTTTGGCAGCATCTATATCGTGCTTCATTACGTTGTGCGGGAACGCGATCGCACTTATCGGGAGGCGCTCATTGCCAGGGACAAGCTCGAGGCAGCCAATCTGCAGCTTCAGCAAAACGAGGCCAAAATCCGAGATCTCATGCTCAGCGACCCGCTGACCGGTGTAGCCAACCGGCGACATCTGGACGAACGCCTGAGTCAGGAAATCATCCAAGTCAGGCGATACAAAGCCAGCGTGGCTGTCATCATGGCAGACCTGGATAATTTCAAGGAGATCAATGATCGCTGGGGGCATACCGCAGGCGATTCGGTATTGCGTGTTTTTGCGCAGTTGGCAAAGGAACTGGTGCGCGGGAGCGACTTTGTCGCGCGCTTTGGTGGAGAAGAATTCGTGCTACTGCTACCGCGGACCTCCGAGGTCGGCGCCGTGGCTCTCGCAGAGCGCATGCGTCAAGAGTTTGAACAAAAGGTTATCGCCGGGGTCGGTCACAGCGTGACAGCAAGTTTCGGTGTCACAACGATTCGCGCCGACGAAGAACCGGATGAGGTCTTGCGCAGGGTAGACGAAGCGCTTTACGAGGCCAAACGCTCCGGGCGCAACAGAATTGTGCAGCAGCTGTAGCATACGGAAAGATCTCGTCCAAGAGATAATGTGAAATATAATAAATATCTCATAAGTATCTGAAAAGACAATTTAATAAGGCGAGATTTACAGCATCAGGCCGGGTCGCCTTATGGCGATCCGGCCACTCAAGCGGCGATCCGCTATCCCTAAGCGATATCTTTGCTTCTCTTCAGTGTTTGACGGACACCGTCTCGCGCCTTACTGCCGCCGGGTGAGGGGCGCGGCGTTTGGGTAGCAAGCTAATGATGCGCGCGCGCAGCGCCGGATCGGACCAATCTCGGCCGCCAACAAACATATCAGCAACGCGCCCTTGTGGATCGATTAGAAAACTCGCTGGAATTCCAATAGCTTTCCAGGCGTTACTGACGGCACCGTCGCGATCGAGCAAGACTGGATAGGTGATTTTCTGTTCTTCGACAAATGGCCAGACCGAGCCGACGTCTTCCCCGACTTCCACTCCGATGATCACGAAGTTACGGTTCTTGAGTGCCCGGTACATGCTCTCCATGGAAGGAATTTCGGCACGGCATGGTGGGCACCAAGTGGCCCAGAAGTTCACCAGTACGACCTTGCCGCGATAATCTGACAATTTGTGCGGTTTTCCATCCAGATCCTTCAGCATGAAATCCGGAGCGGCCTGGCGTGCGCCTGACGGAATCATTGCGGCGCTTGCTGCAGCAGGCCCCGCGAGAAGGGAAACAATGGTTGCGATAGCAATAACGATACGTGTATTCATGTCATTCCTGTGTTGATTCAGCTGTGCACCTGATTTTGGTCAACAGTGCCCGATTGAATTTGCCGTTTTCTGACCAACCTGGCCTTAGCAGTTTGTTGAAAAATACCCGATTTCGAAAGCATGATGACTCTGAAGCATCGGATTACTGAATTTGTCCTCCCGCGAGGGCCGTTTTTGGGCCTCTTCGGGGTTCTCGGC
>JAKBDW010000081.1:0-6419 GCA_021834245.1 Pseudomonadota bacterium | reverse complement strand
GGCATCATCACCTACAAGATCGCCGCCCACGCCGCCGACCTCGCCAAGGGCCACCCGGGCGCGCAGATCCGCGACAACGCCATGAGCAAGGCGCGCTTCGAATTCCGCTGGGAAGACCAGTTCAACCTCGGCCTCGACCCGGACCGCGCGCGCGAATTCCACGACGAGACCCTGCCCAAGGAATCCGCCAAGGTCGCCCACTTCTGCTCCATGTGCGGCCCGCAGTTCTGCTCGATGAAGATTAGCCAGGACGTGCGCGACTTCGCCGCCAAGGAAGGGCTATCCGAACAAGCCGCGCTTGAAAAAGGAATGGAAGTGAAGTCGGTGGAGTTTGTGAAGCAGGGGGCGGAGGTTTATCACAAGGCATGACCGACAGGGGCTAGATAAGCCCCCGCCTATATTTCTGCGAAGCCTATTCCTTTTAGGTAGGCATAGGTCCCATCGTAATACGGTGGGACACGCGTGTGATCCTCAGGGTCGCCTTGAGGAACCACAAGAACCATTCCTTGCCGCGCCCTTGTCAGCAGTACACGATAAGCATTTTTCAAATACTGCTTGCGCTCGTCTTTGTTAATTTTGTTCCAGCCGTTCCCTCGGAAGGAATGATGAGACCACCCACTTTTGGTATGGCGAAAGTCTGCATCCCATGTTACGCAAGTCCAATCTAGCTCAAGCCCCTGAACGTGAAATTCAGTAGCGACATCCTCCAAGTAGTAGGAAGATCGAACGTCGTCTTTTTCGTTTAGGAACCAATTCACAGGATCCATTGGTGATTTAACATCTATCGCATGAGGTTTTAATCGCTCAGCCTGTGATGAGACAACAATTCCGAATCGCTCACTGCCTCGTGCATGGCGCCTTAGCCAAGCCTTTGCCTTCCCTATATCTCTTGTAATTACGATCGGATATCGAGTTTTCATTTTCTCGTAGGTACGTTTTGCAGAGTCAATTTCTAAGTCAAGTAACTGCTTCACTAAAAGTGATACGTCTTCTGCCCGGAACGACCGCATAGATACACCCAAATGCAACTCATCCAAATAGCTTACGTTGGCGTGAGACTCAAGCTGCTTAAGCGCCGCTCCGGCCTGATATTCACTATCCGTCAAACGAGAAGACACATAGACGTGCCAGTCTGGAAACGAACGAGTTATTGAGCTGACCCACTCTCCAATTCCGGCTTCTCCTGTGTTAATTTCTTGTCCTCCGCCGACGAGACAAACAATTACTGCCCAATCGTTGTGTCTGTCCATGCAAGAGATAAGAAACTCCGGCTCGGACTGACTAAAGTTTGGATTATTCTTCTTGCGCCGCATGAATGAGGATGTTTGTTCGGCATTCCATGCCCGTTGCGCCTCATCGAAGATTGCCACGTGTTCAATAGGTGCGGCGTCTTCATCTCGCAAGCATTCATCTCTGAAGTGGTGAACATTTTGTATAAAAGCTTTTACGGAGCTTCTTGCTTCACCAATTTTTACGCGGTCGCCTCGGCTTTTCCCGCGAGAAACTTGATCGCGAGCGAGCGCCTCGCAAAGAATCTTTACCAGCGGACCATTGCCCGACAGATATACGCTATACAGATCGTCTTTCGCCTCAGAATGTTTTGTCGCCACATCCAAGCCCACTAAGGTTTTGCCTGCACCCGGCACCCCTGTTACAAAACAAAGAGATTTTTGAGATCGCTCTTTCGAGCGTTGAATCACTTCGGAAACTGCAGAAGAGGTAAGCCTTAAATTGGTGGCTCCCGCATCAGAGCGTGTGATTTCAGCAACAGAGTGGCTGTTATACAAAACCATCGCGGCTTCGATAATCGTAGGAGTAGGACAATACCGACCCGCCTCCCATTCACGGGCATCAATGTTCCCTTTCCCTAAAAAACTCAGCACCTCGTCTATTACATTCCCCAGTTGTTCTCGATTCGTCTTAACTGGAATAAGCAATTTGTCGTTTCGCGCAGTGAACGAAACAGATATGGGAGATTGAGCTGCCTCTGTCGCAACCAGTATTGGTGCTATGAATTGATCATGACTTGTTTCATGGAAGTTCTTCAAGTCCAAGGCATAGTCGAACACTTGGTCAAAAGCAAAGCTGGTGTGAGTTTTTTCACCGACTTTAAATTCGACCACGAATATCACTGGGCCAATCAACAAGACTGCATCTATCCTGCGGCCCATCCGCGGGATCGAATATTCGAAATATATTGAGCCCTCGCAGTTTGCCAAGACATTTCGAAGAAGATCGATTTGTGCAACCCATGCGTCGCGTTGGGTTTGGATTAGCGCGTAGTCGTTATTGAGAGATAGCTTGCCGACAATTTCTTCGGTCGAGCTTCGAAGGAAATCATGAATCGTTGCTGAGTAATATGCTCTTTTCATATCGCACCACTAATAACGGTTTCAATACACCGCATCATGATCCCCCACATTGACCAGGATGATCTCCTCATCCTGTATCAGCAGTTCAATCGTGATGCGATATGAAAGGTTGATCGAAACCGAATGCAGTCCCTGCAACCTGCCTCCCAGCGCATGCAGGCGCAGTGAAAAATGGTGCGGATTCAGCTCCAGCAGTTGCAGTGTTTTCAGATATTGCTTTTCGAGCTCGGGGTGGCGCTTGAGAAAATGCGCCGCACGTTTTTCGTATTGGGCTGTGAATACAAGCTGGAAGGTCATCGTCGGAGTTATCCTTCGGCAAGCTCAGGACGAACGGATTTGTTTCGTCCGTTCATGCGGCGATCTTTTTCACCCGTTTGACGTGCGCAGCCGCAGAGTCTTTGACCACGCGACCCGCCGCGATATCGGCGCGGGTTTCGGCTAACGCCGCTTCCAGTTCGCATTCGCGCAAGTAGTTGTATTGCGCGATATCCATGACCACGAAGCGATCCTTGCCGCGTACCGAGACGATTGCTTCGGGGCGTTCGGCGAGTGCAGCTTCAATGGCTGAGACACCTTTTGTTTTCAAGTCATTGGCGGTCAGGTTGGACATGGCTCGTGCTTTCTATCGGATTGTTTCAAGTGTTCTGAAGAATACGCTGAATAGTGCGATTGAGCAACAGTTCTCCTAGCTCAGATATTGCTGACCATACGTGAACACCCGGATAATGCACCTATGATTTGCCGCCCCTCCTGCGCCGCCTGCTGCATCGCCCCCTCCATCACCTCGCCCCTGCCCGGCATGCCGAATGGCAAACCCGCCGGGGTGCCGTGCGTACAACTCGATGAAGAATTGCGCTGCAAGGTGTTCGGCCAGGCGCAGCGTCCTGCCTTCTGTGGCGGGTTGCAGCCTTCTGCCGAGATGTGCGGCACCTCGCGCGAGGAGGCCATGTTGTGGTTATTGCGGCTGGAACAGGCCACGCGACCGGTATAATGGGCGCCTTAGCCGTTTGTTTGCTTCGACAAGCTGAGCGTGTGCTGTTGGGGCGAATGCCCCTTACAGCCACGGCCTACTCCTTGCGGGTGCAGCACGAACGGCCTTTTATAACCGCGTGTTTTGGGTCACTAGCGCGTGCATATTTCCGACGACACCCTTGAGATCACAGCCGATTCGCCCTGCATCGGCCATTGCACCACGGTGCTGGGCGATGACGTCTGCCGCAGTTGCCTGCGCACGTTTGACGAGGTGACGCGCTGGCTGGAGATGAGCGAGGAGGAACGGCGTGCCGTCAATCGCCGCATCGCGTTGCTGCAGCGTAAACAATCCGTCTTGTGAGCCGGATATAATCGCGCCCTTCGACAAGCTCAGGGCGAACGGCTCTGGTCAATTCTCTATCGGACACTCTTAATATAAATGGACACACTACTGCTGCTGAAAGCCGCCATCCTCGGCGTCGTCGAAGGACTTACCGAATTCCTGCCCATCTCGAGTACCGGCCACCTGATCCTGGCCGGCGACCTGCTGAACTTCAACGACGAGAAGGGCAAGGTGTTCGAGATCGTGATCCAGTTCGCGGCCATCCTGGCGGTATGCTGGGAATACCGCGCGAAGATCCTGACCGTGGTCGGCGGATTGGCGAACGAGCGCCCCGCGCAGCGCTTTGCAACCAATCTCGTCATTGCCTTCCTGCCTGCGGCTGTATTGGGAGTGCTGTTCGCCACCAAGATCAAGCAGTACTTGTTCGCGCCGGTGCCCGTGGCGCTGGCATTCATCGTCGGAGGCGTGGTCATCCTGTGGGCGGAGAAACGCAAGCACCGGATCGCTTTTGAGACCGTGGACGACATGACCTGGCAGGAAGCGCTGAAAGTAGGCTGCGCGCAGACGCTGGCGCTGATCCCGGGTACGTCACGCTCGGGCGCGACCATCATCGGCGGCTTGTTGTTCGGGCTGTCGCGCAAGGCGGCGACGGAGTTTTCGTTTTTCCTTGCTATCCCTACCCTGTTCGGCGCAACGGTCTACGAGGTGGTCAAATACCGCCATCTGTTCCACTCGGATGATCTCGGCATGTTTATCGTGGGCAGCATCGCTTCATTCATCAGCGCCTTCCTGTGCGTGCGCTGGCTGCTGCGCTTTATCAGCCGGCACGATTTCACGGCGTTCGCCTGGTATCGCATCGCCTTTGGCCTGATCGTGCTTGCGACCCATTACAGCGGCATGGTGAATTGGTCGGCCGCGTAAAAAAGCCCGCGATGCGGGCTTGTTAATGATCTGCCGGTCAGTTCTGCGGTCAGCTCTGTTCCCATGGCAGGCCGGAAACGCGCCAGCCGTTCAGTACATTGCGCTGGTTGCTGGGGCTTCTGTCGCCTTCAAAGCCTTCCAGGACGTTGTAGCAGTCATGGTATCCGGCCTGGGTGGCGACCGTGGCCGCACCCTGTGAACGATGGCCGCTACGGCACAGGAACATGACCAGAGCCTCTTTGCTGACCTGCTGTTCCAGCGCTGCAAGAAAGTTGGGATTCAGCTTCATGCCGGGATAGGTGGCCCATTCGATTTCCACTGCACCGGGAACGCGCCCAACCCAGTCGATCTCCGCGCGTGTGCGCACATCGACCAGCTTCGCGCCCGGGGCGGTGCGCATCAACTCATGCGCTTCCTGCGGCGTCAGTGCGCCTGCGTAGGGCAGGTTCAGATCTTTCGCGCGCTGTTGCGCGACATTCAAAATTTCGGTGATCTTTCCCATTTCGTTTACCTGTGTTTATCCTTTAACATGCCGGTGCTATCCTGCGCGGCACGGTTGCATACTATCCCAACAACCATGAAAAATCACACACCATCTCACTCCCACGACAAGTCCGCTGCGTTCGAGCCCGCCCATCCGGTAAGGTTCGCCGCCGCGCGCAAAAGTACCTGGGTGAGTATCTTCGTCAATCTCGCGTTGACGATATTCCAGGTACTGGCCGGCTTTTTCGGCAAGTCGCAATCGCTGATGGCTGACGGCATGCATTCCCTGGCCGATCTGCTTTCCGATGTGCTGGTGCTGTTCGCCAACAGGCACGGAAGCAAACACGCCGATGCGGAGCACCCTTATGGACATGCGCGCATCGAGACTGCCGCTTCGCTGATTCTGGGTGCGAGCCTTGCTGCCCTCGGCATCGGCTTGCTCATTGCCGCCGGGATGCGCCTGCAGCATCCGGAACAGGTCCAGGCTGTGCATCCCGTGACGTTGTGGGTGGCCATCGTTGCGCTCGCCGCCAAGGAAGGGATGTTCCGCTACATGCTTGCGGTGGCACAGCGCGTGCGTTCGCAGATGCTGGTGGCGAACGCCTGGCACGCCCGTTCCGACGCCGCTTCTTCGCTTGTGGTCATTATCGGCATCGTCGGCAACTTGCTGGGCTATGTCTTTCTCGATCTGGTCGCAGCCGCTGTCGTCGGCGTAATGATCGCTTATATGGGTATCCAGTTCGCAAAGGACGCCCTGACCGAACTGATCGATACCGGACTGGACGAAGCCGAAGTACGCGCCATCCGCAACACATTGAAGGCGGTGCCCGGCGTCATCGGGCTGCATGAATTGCGCACGCGCAAGATGGCGGACAACGCCCTGGTGGACGCGCACATTATCGTCGATCCCAGGATCAGCGTCTCGGAAGGGCATTACATCGCCGAAGCGGCGCGCAGTGCGGTGCTGAAGCGCCACCATGTGGTGGATGTGATGGTACATATCGATTCGGAAGACGATGCCCAGGCCCGGCCGAACTCCCATTTGCCGCAACGCCACCTGCTACTGGCGCACCTTGCCAATCGCCTGGGTGTTGCGCTGCCGCCCTCCACCCGCATCGTGCTGCATTATCTGGGAGGGAGGGTCGAGGCGGAGCTTCTTTTCGACACGCAGATACATCTGGACGAGTTGCGCAACAAGTGCATGGCGATCACCGCAAACGACCCTTATTTTCGGAGCATCCATCTCTACCAATGCGACGCACCATTCTAGTGCGCTTGGTCCCGGTTCGCCCCATTGCTGGGCACGAGTTGAATGCCCATCAATGCGG
>JAKBDW010000415.1:0-6421 GCA_021834245.1 Pseudomonadota bacterium | reverse complement strand
TGCGGGATGGATCGACACACGCCGGCGGCAAGAGATCGAGCATCGCGCACAAACCGTTTACTGCCTGTCTGATGCAGGGCGTGCGGCGCTCGAAGGCTACATCGCTCAGTTGCAGAAACTGGTCGAACTTCCTGACCAACACTCTGGCCAGGGCATGCGCCATGCGTAAAGTTCTCGTCGCCAATTGGCTACGGCTCCGTATACGCTGGTGGAGCATCGCCACTGCGCGCCTTGTCATGCGCCACTGGCAGTGGCTGGTGCTTGCCGCTTTGTTGCTGCCGATGGGTACAAAGTTGCACGTGTTGCTGCTGATATTGGCCTACCCACTGGCGGGGGCTCTGCGTATCGGTACTGGATTGGTCTCGCATCTTGCAGCAACAGGGAGCATGCAAGCAGTCGGCATGTTGTGGATTTTCGTCCAGCGCCGAGCGGTTGCTGGCGGAGACTTCGCGCGGCAAGTGGGTTCGCTACCGCTGACCTTGGGTGAAAAACGGGCCGTTAATCTCGCGATGCTGGTGCCTGCGAACACGCTATTGCTGGCTCCTTTTATCAGTGCCGCCATGGCACTGACCGTGCTGGCGGGCGCCGCATCTGGTCTGGGTGAAATGAGCATTGCCGCAATCCCGGTGCTCGCGGAACTCTTTTTTCTCGCACAACTGGCGCTGCTTGAAGGTCGCGCGGCGGTGATCTTGCCTCTTGTGGCGGCTGATCTCGCCTACAGCTGGGGTCTGGCAAGCACGAGTCCCTCCCTGCGCGTTACTGCCTTGGCAACATCCGGCGCGCTGGGGCTGTTGGCGCTTGCGCGCTGGCCGCGTTGGCGACGACCGAGTCCGCTGGATCAAAAGCGAACCGGTCAAAATCAGCGCAGCAGGAACATGATGCTGCCGCCTGCATGGCGGATCCAGATAAAGGCGCTGGCAGCCGATGCTTCGACACCCCTGCGGGCAACCGCGCTGGCGGCAGTGGCGCTGGGAACCGATGCGCTCTTACGCGTATTCGCCTTCGACAATCGCACATTGCCGACCAGCGCGTTGGCAGCAGCTGCAATCGCACTACTAATGGCCGGTTGGTACCGCACCCTGGACCGGGCGCACAGCCGCGTGGCTGGCTTCGTACGAGCGTTGCCGCTAGCACGTCATTTCTGGCGCTGGCAGGACCTGCGCTTCATTGCAGCCATTGGTGCGCTGCCGATCGCCTTGGTCTTTGGCCTGGTAGCTGTCCGCTCTCCCGGCAACCTTGGCGCCTTAGGACTTCTGCTGCCCGGTTATTTCGTTCTTCTGGCGGCTTTGCGTCTGCCGTCGCTCCACGGCGGACGACAGGCGGCACTGTTGTCCTTCCTCCTGGCCGGCGCATGGTCGGCCGCGGCGCTTGCTGCCACCCACTGAGGTAACACCCATGTTGCGCTTCGCCGGTTTGAGCAAATCCTTCGGACGCAAGTCGGTCTTCCGCAGCGCCGCCGGTTCGTTGGCTGCGGGCACATATGCCCTACAGGGCGCCAATGGCAGCGGAAAATCGACGCTGCTCGGACTGCTTTGCGGAGCAATCGAGCCCGATGCCGGTGCCATTTGGATCGACGGTGTCGATATGATCAAGGATCCTCTGACCGCCAGACGACGCTTGGCCTATGCCCCAGATGAAAGTTCTGTTTATCCGTTCATGAGCGGACGCGATCTGCTGGACTTCGTCGCCATGGCGCGATCCTGCCGCGTGGACCACTCAACACTCAATATGGCTGAGGAGTTCGGACTCACACCACATCTGGCGACAAGTTTCGCCGCGATGTCTCTGGGTACTCAGAAGAAATTCCTCCTGTGCGCGGCCTGGATCGGCGGAACTCCCCTCATGCTGTTGGACGAACCGAGCAATGGACTGGATCTGCGCACCCGCGATCTGCTGGCACAGCGCATTGCCGAGCGGCCTGGGCTTACCCTGTTCGCCAGCCACGATAGCGCCTTCGTCAACTCCTGCGGTGCGCGTGTCATCAGGCTGGATGAGTTTATCGCGAGCGCTGCGTAACGCAGGGCTCGGCAAATGATGAACCAGACCTCATCGTCCGCCCTGGGATTGGCGCTTCTCGAAATACACGCATCGACGTTGCCTCAGTCCGTGAGGCAGTTTCAGGCGAGGAAAAAACGATTGACCGCACTGGCATCGGCAAGCGCTGCCAAAACGCTTGATTCTGCTATCATTGGCGCAAACTGCGTTTAGGTAAACGTCCGGACATTTGCATGAACAATTCACCAGCATCTGATCTTCAGCTGATTGACGACGAACTGCTCGAACGCGTATCGCGCGCGGCGTCGGATTCACCGCGCCGTCGCAAGAATTACAATTTTCACTCAAGCGACCATGCCGCCAGCCACCGCCTGCTCAACGCTATCGAGCCAGGCTCCTACATTCAGCCCCATTGTCACAGCGATCCCGCCAAGGACGAAACGATCATCGCTTTGCGCGGTCGACTGGGCGTCGTATTCTTCGACGCCAACGGCGCCGTTACATCGACCATAGAACTTGAGCCAGGCGGACCGACTTCAGGGGTAAACATTCCGCATGGTGTCTTTCATAGCCTTGTAGCGCTGGCTCCCGGAAGCGTGTTCTTCGAATCGAAGGCCGGTCCCTACCGACCGCTCACTGCCAGCGAAAAAGCAGACTGGGCTCCCGCGGAGGGCAGCTCGGCGGCGAGCGAATTTCTATCGCACCTTAGGCATTCATTTGCGGACTGACGGCGGCGGGATAACTCCTGCCTCAATCAGCGCGCAACGCGGTTCTGTCGTATCGCAGGTCAACTCCCGTCCAAGACGTCGGGACGGCGATCACGCCAATCGCATCAACTTTAATGTATTCATAACGAACGTGGCGCCAGACCAGGATGTCGCTGCAATGCGCTACCGGGCTGCCGCAGTTGCATCGCATCTGCGACACCCCAACTCCAATTACGGTTTCGCGGGTTCCGAGGTTGGCGTCACCGGCATTTCTCCCGCCGTTGTCGCCGGCGCCGTTCCTGGCGCTGCTGCTGGGGTGGTCGCTGAGGGCGAAGTTGCGGCCGGTCCGGCCATCAATGCATCCAGCTGATTCCCAAATTCGAGCACCTGGGTACGTTGCGCCTCAAGATCCGTAGCGACGGTAACATTGAAATTGCCCAGTTGCCCAAGCAGGATACCGAGCTGCGTGGGATTCACGCCAGCGGATCGCGCATCCACCGCCGCAAGCGCCGCAGAAGCCTCTTTCAGGTGTCCATTGGCCAGCCCAAAGTTGCGTTGATCCATGTCGCCTGCTGCCTTGAACAGATCCAGACGCGCATGCAACATCTGATCCTGATTATTCATTGTCGTCACTTTGGTCTGCAACGAATTCAATTCACTGGTCAGGTTGTGCACAGTCACAGACGCGCGGTTCGCCGCATGCCAAAAACCGGCAACGTAGAATACGATTCCGATGATGATCGCAACGACCGCGCCGACGCCCAATTGCTTGGTATTGTTCATACTGACCCCTTTTCGTTTCTATTTGCATTTGCGATGAAAGGATTCAAGGCGGTCTCAGTGCCCTTACGTCCGCTATCGCCGCAATGTGTAGCAGCATAAGCCCCTTTTTTGTGCGTGTCTAACGGTCTGCGCACCGACAAGACAGCGCTCCACACTGCACGTGCTGGCGGGCTCACGATGGAAGCTGACGACCTGGCGGCAAGACCGCGAAACCAGAAGAACATGCGTTCTCCCACATAACCGATTCACATCGCATGCACGCTTCTGCTACGCCGGCCCCGGTTGCATCGGTCCACGATATGTCAGCAACCCTGCCGCCTCGTTGGGTCGCATTCGCCACATGTGTCTTCCGCGTACGATCTTTCTGCTTTTTTTGCGTGAACATCGGACTGACAATTCCACGGCAGCTGACCGCGGCGAATAATCCTCACTCGCCACCAGCCAACAGCGGCAGGCACCACTTTGCCCCCAAGGTGACCCTGCACGCGTCGCTGGGGTATGATGCAGCCCGTTGCGCATAATGGTGTCATACCATGGCAAAATTCTACGAAAGCCTTAATTCTGGCCTGCGCGAGTTCATCCGGCGACAGCATATGTTCTTCGTTGCCACTGCCCCGCGTCGCGGACGCATCAATCTCTCGCCCAAAGGCGCGGACACATTTCGAATTCTTGATGACCGTCATGTGGCCTATCTCGACATCACCGGAAGCGGCAATGAAACCGCCGCCCACTTGCTCGACGATGGCCGGCTCACCATCATGTTCTGCAGTTTCACCGAAGAGACCTTGATCCTGCGTTTATATGGAAAAGGCAGCGCTCAACGGCCGGGCGACGCCGGCTGGACCGAACTGGCGCAACAGTTTCCTCATTTCCCCGGCGTACGCCAGATCATTCTGCTGCAGCTCGATTCGGCGCAGACTTCCTGCGGCTACGCCGTCCCGCTCTTTGAGTATCAGGGAGAGCGCGATACCTATTTACGCTGGGCAGAAAAGAAGGGGGCTGACGGCCTTGCCGCCTATCAGGCGGAAAAAAATCGCATCAGCATCGACGGTTTGCCCACCGGCCTGGTGGCTGATGAAAGTGGTGCCGACTGAGCCGGCACCTTGCGTCAGTGAATACACCTGCGATCGGAACGGAATCTTGAATTCCGGACTGACCTGCCTTAACCTAGCCAACCAAGCAAACCACTCAA
This sequence comes from Pseudomonadota bacterium, assembly GCA_021834245.1. Taxonomy (GTDB): domain Bacteria; phylum Pseudomonadota; class Gammaproteobacteria; order Acidiferrobacterales; family UBA6901; genus JAJXUF01. The sequence goes on along the minus strand of JAKBDW010000415.1, from coordinate 1,744 downwards.
CAATTAGCAACAACAGAGGCATAACCATGAAAAATCCGCTGGATTCGATCTGGGGAACTATTATCTCCGGTTTTATCCTGACACTGATTCTTTATTATGTCGCTCGCCACTTTCTCGTGACGGTGTAGCGAGGGCGTAGCCCTGCCGCATTACCGGACACGAACCAAAGAGAATAATTCACGGAGAACGCCAAATGAGTTTTGAACTATTTAGTGACCGCTGGCTGCATATCCTCGCCGGCATCACCTGGATCGGACTGCTTTACTACTTCAATTTTGTCCAGGCCGTGGCCCTTCCGAAGGCGCGGGCTGATAACACTGCCGCCGGCATCACCAAGCATGTTGCGCCGCAGGCGCTGCTCTGGTTCCGTTACGCGGCACTCGTCACCTGGCTGACCGGCGCTTATTACCTTGCCCGCTCGGGACTCGGATTCGTCAACGCCTTCACGCTGCATGGCGATGCGGCACGCATCGGAATCGGCGCGTGGCTCGGCACCATTATGCTGTTCAATGTCTGGGTGCTTATCTGGCCAAACCAGAAGAAGGTGCTCGGTATAGTGCAGGTGGACGATGCGACCAAGGCAAAAGCTGCACGCATCGCCTTCCTCGCGTCGCGCACGAACACGATGCTGTCCATCCCGATGGTATTTTTTATGATGGCCGGACCACATGGTCTGCCCATGCCGGTCTAAGACCGGGTCTACCGAGTAACAGGAAAAGCCCGGTTTTGCGCCGGGCTTTTCCATTTGGCACCGTGCAATTGAGTTGGCGAATTTACGAAACTTGAGTTATTGTAGTACGACATTGAACGGGTTTACTGGTAACCGTGGCGCCCTGCATGCAGGGCGCCTTTATGTTTTATGGCGATGGCAAAACCTATGTCCAGTTCCTACCAGATGCCGGTTTTCAGTCCGCTGCCGGTAGCATTCGAACGCGGCCAGGGTCCCTGGCTGTGGGATACACATGGCAAGAAGTACCTCGACGCACTGTCGGGCATCGCCGTTTGCGGGCTCGGCCACGCCCATCCGCGCATTACCGAGGCGCTGTGCGACCAGGCGGGCAAGATACTGCACTCGTCGAATTGGTTCGAGGTCCCCCTGCAGGCGCGGCTTGCCGAAGAACTGTGCCGGCTTGCCGGGATGGACAACGTTTTCTTCTGCAACTCCGGGGCCGAGGCCAATGAAGCAGCCATCAAGCTTGCGCGTCTATACGGACACCATCGCAAGATCCTGACTCCCGGCATCATCGTAACGGAGGGAAGTTTCCACGGCCGCACGCTCGCAACCCTCAGCGCAACCGGCAATCGCAAGATTCAGGCGGGGTTCGAACCGCTGGTGCAGGGTTTCTACCGAGTTCCTTATAACGATGCCGTGGCCGTAGCCCAGGTCGGTGAGCGAAACAACGATATCGTCGCAGTGCTGGTAGAACCGATTACCGGCGAGGGCGGAATCGTTATACCTGACCCAGGGTACCTGAAGGAGTTGCGGCGCATCTGTGATGAACGCGGCTGGCTGCTGATGCTGGACGAGATTCAAAGCGGCATGGGGCGCACCGGAAAGTGGTTTGCCTGCCAACACGAGCATGTGCTTCCGGACGTGATGACACTGGCCAAGGGCCTCGGCAACGGCGTGCCGATCGGCGCCTGCCTTGCGCGCGGCGCCGCAGCCGGCGTATTTCAGCCCGGCAATCATGGGTCCACCTTCAGCGGCAATCCGCTCGTGTCCCGCGCAGCGCGCGCGGTTCTC
>JAKBDW010000343.1:0-6422 GCA_021834245.1 Pseudomonadota bacterium | reverse complement strand
AGCCAGAAGAAATCGATTGAACCGCTAACACAGATTGAAAAAGGCGTGCGCGACGTGTCTCGCCCCGAACCCGACGGTCGGAGCTGACCCCCCCGGCCGACGCCCGGCACTGGCGGACGGTTCAGGACCACCGCTGACGGTGCTATATTTAAGGGTATGAATCAACTCCCGGTGGCGCGGCGCGATCGACAGCTTCGCAACACCTCCTCTCCTTCACCTGACCGGTCCGACTCTGACTCCCGGCCGAGCATCCTGCTGGTCGAAGATTCCCCGACAGTCAAAGCAATGCTGGTCATAAATCTTGCGAAGGATTACCGCCTGATCGAGTCCAAGGACGGAGAAGAGGCGTGGGAGCTCCTTGCCAGCAACGATCAAATCGACGTTGTCATTACCGATATCAACATGCCGCGCATGTCCGGTCACGAGCTGCTGGTCAAAATTCGCAAGAGCGCTGATGCCCGTATTGCGGCTATCCCGGTGATAGTCATGACCACCGCGAACGGAAACAGCGACAAGACCTTGGCGTTTAAGAACGGTGCCAACGACTTCCTGACAAAACCTATCGACACGACCGAACTGCAGGCCCGCGTCAACGTCCACTACAAGCTGGCACGGACGATTCGCGAACTGGAAGAAAATCGTCGCGCGCTGGCCGAGCAGGCAAGCACCGACCCGCTGACGCAGCTTGCCAACCGGCGCCGCTTCTACGAAGACGGGCTGGAATATGTCGCTAACGCCAAGCGCCATGCAAAAGACCTGTCGGTGCTTCTGCTCGATATCGACCATTTCAAGCGCATCAATGATCAGCACGGACACCCGGCTGGAGACGAAGTGCTCGTGCGATTCGCGGCTCTGCTGCGAGAGATGGTGCGCAACGGCGACGTTGTCGCACGTATAGGCGGTGAAGAGTTTGCGGTGCTTCTGCCAGAAACAAACAGGCTTGGCGCGGCCGTCCTGGCCGAGCGCATTCGTGCCGGCATCGAAAAGGCGGAAATTGTCACCGCTGGAATGCGCGTCCCGGTGACCGCCTGCGTGGGTCTTGCGACCTTCGGCATGGAGAATATCGACACTTTCGACGAGTTTCTCGCAGTCGCTGACCGACGTCTTTACCTGGCGAAGAACGGCGGGCGCAACCGCATCTGTGTCAATGATGCCGGCAAAAGCAGCTTTGCTTGATCCACAAGGCGGTGCGAAACAGCCGCATCCCACGAACCGCCTGACCGCCGCGCTCCGTCATCGGATCAACTGAAAGCGGACGTGCCGGCCGCAAGCAGCGGCCCGGCCCTTAGCCGCCACACAACTGGCGCGTGGCGGCCGCCGCCGCCTTACTTCTTGTTCAGTTCCTTGCGTTCCGGCGCCGTAGCCTTGTGAATCGCCGCTTTGGTCGATTCCACCACTTGCGCAGCCTTTTGCTCCACCTGACCGGACAGATCCGAGCGCCTGGCAAAGGGGTTGGTCAGCAACGGGACACCTCTGCCAAAATTGTATCCCAGCGGGAATGCGACGATGACACCGATAATCAAGCCAATCACGACCTTCTTCATAGTTGCTCCCATAGCAGCGTTTGCACAATAATAACCTCTCCCCACATCAATTCGCCACATGTCCCCTGACCAAACCGTGGAAACCGCGTGCCGCACGCTCGCGCGTGACCACTACGAAAACTTTCCCGTCGCATCGTTGCTGCTGCCACGACGCCTGCGCCGCGCAGTTTCCGTCATTTACGCCTTCGCCCGGACGGCCGACGATTTCGCCGATGAAGGCAACATTCCTCCGGTGCAGCGTCTGGCGCTGATCCAAAACTACCGCACACAGCTCGATGCGCTGCGTGCCGAGGCACAACCGCAGGACAGGCTGTTCACTGCTTTGGCTGAAGTAGTGCGCGAACACAATCTGTCACTCGCGCCGTTTTATGATTTGCTTTCGGCCTTTCAGCAGGATGTCACCAAAATGCAGTACGCCGATTCCGCTGAAGTTCTCGACTACTGCAGCCGTTCAGCCAATCCCATAGGGCATATTCTGCTGCAGCTGTATCGGGCCGACTCGCCCGACAATCGCGCGCTCTCCGATTGCATATGCACCGCGCTGCAACTCATAAATTTCCTGCAGGACATCAAGACCGACTACGCGCACGGCCGAATCTATATTCCATTCGATGCAATGCAGCGCTTCGGTGTCAGCGTGCAAAATATCGCCGCGCGCCACACGGACGGATGCTGGCGCGCAATGATTGCCGCTGAAATCCGGCATGCACGCACCCTGCTGCGCCGCGGGGCGCCGCTTGCCAAAACTCTCGGCGGGCGCGTTGGTGTCGAATTGCGCTTCGTGCTGGCCGGTGGTTTTTGCGTACTGACCAAGCTTGACCGCCAAAACCGCAAGGGCTTGGTCGGCGGGGCAAGGCTCGGCCCTCTTGATTGGCTGCGGATTCTGCCACTGGCCGCTTCGGTCGTCTAACTAATTGCCAGTCATAGCCCAATTCCACATGACCCCGGACGAATACTGCACACACAAAGTCGGCTCTGCCGGCTCGAGCTTTTACTACAGTTTCCTGTTTCTCTCGCGCGCCAAGCGCCGGGCCATTACTGCGCTTTATGCATTTTGTCGCGAGATCGACGATATCGTCGATGAATGCAGCGACGCACAAGTGGCCCACACAAAGCTGGCCTGGTGGCGAGAGGAGATCGATAGGACCTTTCGCGGGCAGCCCAACCATCCTGTAAGCCGCGCACTGAATCCGGCGATCGAGCACTACGGGCTGCCGCGCGCGCAATTTCTCGAGATCATCGACGGCATGCAGATGGACATCGAACAGACTCGCTACGCGAGCTTTGCCGAACTCAAAGTCTACTGTCATCGCGTGGCCTCTGTCGTAGGACTGCTGAGTGCGGCAATTTTCGGATATCGCAATGAACGAACCGCTGCTTTCGCACGCAATCTGGGGCTGGCGTTCCAGCTCACCAATATCATCCGGGATGTCGGGGAAGATGCGCGCCGCAATCGTATCTATCTGCCGCTTGAGGATCTGTTGCATTTTGGCGTGGAACCGATGGAAATACTGACCGGCCAGGGAGGTGCGAATTTTCATGCGCTAATGGAGTTCGAGGCACAGCGCGCCGGACGCTTCTACGAGGAAGCGATGCAGAATCTCGTCGTCGATGATCGCGCGGATCAGATACCTAGTCTCATCATGGCTGCCATTTATCGCGCAACGCTGGACGAGATTGGCGCAGCCAATTATCCGGTATTGCGTGCGCGGGTTTCCCTTACTCCCTTGCGCAAGTTTTGGATCGCGTGGAAGACCCAGCGCCGGGAGTTGCGCCTCGCCAAAGGCGCAGCATGACAACGGTTGTGATTGGTGGGGGATGGGCTGGACTCGCCGCGGCAGTGGAGCTGGCCGCTCACAATATCCCGGTAACCGTAGTCGAGGCTTCACGCCAATTGGGAGGACGCGCCCGGGCACTGCGTTTTGGCGCCGCGCCGCTGGACAACGGTCAGCATGTACTGCTCGGCGCCTATCGTTCGTTCTTGCGCCTGCTGCGAACGATTGGAGTTGCCGAATCGCAAGTACTTCGCCGCTTGCCTCTGGATCTGCGGTTTCTGGACGGGACGAGCTCCCGGCAGCTTAGAGCACCGCGTCTCCCCGCACCGCTGAATCTCTTGGGGGCGCTCGCTGGCATGCACGGCCTTCGACCATGGACGCGCGCCACTGCCCTGCGCATGGCATTTGCTCTTTGGCGGGACGACTTCGATCCCGGCTCTGACTGCACGGTCGCACAGTATCTTGACCGGCATGGTCAGAGTTCGGCGCTCGTGCGAGCCCTGTGGCAGCCCCTCTGCCTGGCAGCGCTCAACACCCCAGTTGAGCAGGCATCTGGCCGGCTTTTTGCGCGCGTTCTGCGTGAGACATTTTTCGGCTCGCGTTCCGCTTCCGACATTCTCATTCCGATTACCGACCTCGGTCGTTGCTTTCCCGAACCGGCGCGGGAATTTGTCGAACGGCACGGCGGCAGCGTGCGACTTGCGTGCCGCGCGCTTGCCATTGATATCGACCAAAATAAGGTTCGCGCTGTTCGGCTTGAGCATGACACTCTCCCGGCCGATCACGTCATTGTCGCAACCGGAGTGTCGGCCAGCCATGCCCTGCTGCATCGCCATGAAGCATTTTCCGGGATATGCGCCCGCCTTAAACGCATCAAGATGCATCCGATTTGCACCGTGTACCTGCAGTACCCGCAGGAGGTAACACTCGGCCGCGAATTCGTCGCGCTGCTCGGCACCACCGTCCAGTGGCTGTTCGACCGAGGCCTGCTAACCGGGGAGAATGGACTTATCGCGGCAATCATAAGTGGTCCAGGCCGGCACATGAGTATGGACTCGGATACTTTGCTGGATCTGGTGACGACAGAGCTGGCGCGGCAGTTTCCTCACTGGCCCTCCCCCTCAGCCAGCAAGCTCGTGCGGGAACGCCGCGCCACCTTTGCTGCTACGGGCGAAGTTGACGCCGCGCGCCCATCGTTCACGACCGACGTGGACGGGGTGTGGCTTGCCGGCGACTATACTGCTACAGGGTTTCCTGCAACTCTCGAAGGCGCGGTGTCGAGTGGAGTAGAATGCGCCCAACTAATACTGAAGCAGTGAAACGCATGCCTGAAACCACCAGAAAACTGACCGAATACAATCCAGCCCCGGATCTTCTCGCCGAACGGGTCATACTGGTCACAGGCGCGGGCGACGGCCTTGGACGCGCCGCCGCCCGCGCTTATGCGCGCCACGGCGCCAGCGTGATTCTGCTGGGCAGGACGGTCGCGAAGCTTGAGAAGGTGTACGATGAAATTATCGCCGACGGTGGACCGCAACCGGCAATTACGCCACTTGATCTTGCACGCGCATCCAATGCCGATTACGCGAATCTCGAAAAGGCGATTGACAAGGAATTCGGCAGGCTCGACGGACTGCTGCACAGCGCTGCCGAGCTTGGAGCGCTGACCCCGCTCGAGCTGTACGAGCCGGAAACCTGGACTCGAGTGGTCCAGGTCAACCTCAATGCTCCGTACCTCATTACACGCACTTGCCTGGAATTGTTGAAACGATCGCAGGACGCGTCCGTTATTTTCAGTTCGTCGGACGTGGCTCGTCATGCACGGGCCTACTGGGGTGCGTACGCCGTTGCCGGAGGGGGGCTGGAGCGAGTGATGGAAATCTGGGCGGATGAGCTCGAGTTAAACACCCGAATCCGCTTCAACAGCCTGGATCCAGGGGCCGTTGCCACCGCCTTGCGCGCCTACGCCTATCCGGCAGAAGACCCACATCGCCACCCGAAACCGGAACAGGCCATGGGGCTTTATCTCTATCTTATGGGGCCGGATAGCCGCGGCATCACTGGGAAGGGATGGACGACGGGCGATGACGTCAGCATCGCTTAGCGGAAGTAATAACTCAGATTGAGCGTGTAAATGGTCTGTTCACTCTTCGGCTGATAACTGTAAAGTGGCCTGCCATACTGGTCAGTAACGGGCAAGCCGTTGTAGGTGAGCAATTTTGGATCTGACGGACTGAACCGGTAACTGTCAAAGCCCAACGAGAGCCCATAGTGGCTCCGGTCCGGCGGCCCGAATTCGAAACTGACTTCCCCAAAGAACGACGTGCGCTTGCCCGGCGAAAGATCCATGCCATCCAGAAACGACACATGCTCATACGTATAGACCGGATATTTCGCCCCTGCCTGAACGCGATACGACCACGAACCAAGATCCCGGAACAATGCGGCAGCCAGCCGCGCATTGACGATCGCGTAGTTCTCGACGTACCCCGACGAAACATTGCCGGCTGCATCCAAGGCAGTTCCTAGGCTGCGACGCCAGCTGTCTAATCCGCCGCCGCCAATAAGGTCCAGGCCGTAGCGGCCGCGCATGAACCGGTAGCCGCCAAATCCGGTTGCATGCACGCCGTTATAATCAGTATGGGATTGCAGTGGTGTGAGCGTTCCGGTATTCAGATCCTGGGAAAACCCTGAGTAGTCTACCCGACCCAGATAGGCGTAGCCGTCGACGCCATATAACGACCCTTCCGAGTCGCGGCGTAAATCGTCCCAACCACCGCCAACTGTCGGAAACGGACCGGTTTCCTTTACGGCTGTCGCACCATCGGAAAAAAACTCTTTCCATTCATAGTGTTCGATCCCTGCCTGCAGATGAACCCGGGTCAAATCACTGGACGCGGCCATCGGGCTCACGCCAAGTGCCAGCACGGCAAATACCGCTGGCGCCAGTCCACACCGCGACATCAATCCCCCTTGTTTCCCGAAATGATTATTTTTGACGATGGCAAATACCTAGCAACAGTCGTGCCACTGATTGAGGCAATATTACCATGATGCCATCGTTGACGGCAGTGCAACGACTGCCGGTTGCGCGCCCCCTAGT
>JAKBDW010000400.1:0-6423 GCA_021834245.1 Pseudomonadota bacterium | reverse complement strand
CGTCATCGAGTTGCTCAAGGCGCGCGGCGCGCTGCTGCGGGTCGAAGCGCTGCGCCACAGCTATCCTCATTGCTGGCGCCACAAGACACCGATCATATTCCGCGCCACTCCGCAGTGGTTTATCGGCATGGAACGCGCCGGTTTACGCGCGCAGGCGCTGCACGAGATCCGCAAAGTTGCGTGGGTGCCCGACTGGGGCCAGGCGCGCATTGAGGGTATGGTGGAAAACCGTCCCGATTGGTGCATATCGCGGCAGCGAACCTGGGGTGTGCCCATCGCCCTATTTGTTGACAAGCAGACCGGGAAAATTCATCCCGATACCGCCTCGCTCATAGAACAGGTGGCGCAGCGCGTCGAGCAATCGGGCATCGATGCCTGGTTCGACCTCGACGCGCGTCAGCTGTTGGGCGCGGATGCTGAACGCTACGAGAAGGTTACCGATACCTTGGATGTCTGGTTCGACTCCGGCGTAACCCATGCCTGTGTCCTGGAACAGCGCCCGGAACTGGCACACCCCGCCGACCTGTATCTCGAAGGGTCCGATCAACATCGCGGCTGGTTCCAATCCTCGCTTCTGACTTCGGTGGCAACGAGAGGAGTCGCACCGTACCGCACGGTGCTCACGCACGGGTTTACTGTTGACGCCAAAGGCATGAAGATGTCGAAGTCCTTGGGCAATCAGATTGTTCCGCAGAAGGTCATCGGCACGCTGGGCGCCGACATTCTGCGGCTGTGGGTTGCGGCCACCGATTATCGTGCGGAAATGAGCATTTCCGACGAAATCCTCACGCGCATGGCGGATTCCTATCGGCGCATTCGCAACACTGCACGCTACTTGCTCGGCAATCTTGCCGGATTTGACGCCAGCGAGCGTCTGGCACCCGCCGATATGCTGGCACTGGATCGCTGGGCGATAGCCAAGGTCTACCAGCTGCAGCAACAGCTGCAGGAGGCCTACGATACATTTGCCTTTCATCTCGTGTACCAAAAGCTGCATCAGTTCTGCGTCGTCGAGATGGGCAGCTTCTACCTCGATGTGCTCAAAGACCGCGTGTACACCACAAAAGCGAAGAGTCGTGCGCGTCGCTCGGCTCAGACTGCGATGCACCATATTCTCGAGGCCCTGGTGCGCTGGATGGCGCCGATACTGAGTTTCACCGCCGAGGAGATTTGGCATGTCATGCCTGCGCGCCCCGCGGAAAGCGTGTTTCTGGACGGTTGGCATGCCATACCCGAGCCGGCCAGCGGGGCGGGGTCGGAACTGACGGCGGACAGTTACTGGAGCAGCGTGCTGGAGGTTCGCGAACAGGTGGCGCGCGAGCTGGAGAAGGCGCGCGTAGCCGGTGCCATCGGGTCCTCGCTGGATGCGGAAGTCGATCTCTACTGCGACCCGCAGCTGCAGGCCCTGCTTTCCAGGCTCGAGGACGAGTTGCGCTTTGTTTTGATTACTTCCTATGCCCGCGTGCGGCCATTGGCTGAGGCATCGCCTCAGACAGTCGAGAGTGGCGTCAAAGGGTTGCGCGTGCAGGTGACAGTGTCGTCCCATGCAAAGTGCGTGCGCTGCTGGCATCATCGCGCGGATGTCGGAGCAAATGCCGAGCATCCGCAGTTGTGTGGACGTTGCGTCGAGAACGTGGCGGGTGCCGGGGAATCGAGGAGGTTTGCCTGATGTTCAGGTTTCTGTGGATCGCACTGCTGGCCTATGTTGCAGATCAGCTTTCCAAGCTGGCAGCGGTAAAATATCTTACCCGCCACGATCTCGTGCTGACGCCGTTCTTGAATCTCTCGCTGGCCTACAACAGCGGTGCCGCTTTCAGTTTTCTCAGTAACGCATCCGGCTGGCAGAACATGTTCTTCGTCATTGTTGCCATCATCGTGTCGATCGTGATTTTGCTGATGATCAGGCGTCTGGGCGCCAACGATATTCAGGTAGCGGTCGCCCTGATGCTGGTACTAGGTGGCGCCGCCGGCAATCTCACTGATCGTATTAGACTCGGATATGTTATTGATTTTATTGATATATATTACAAGAGCTGGCATTGGCCGACATTCAACGTTGCGGATTCGGCAATTACCATCGGGGCGCTGCTGATGTTGCTCGACACGCTCGGCCTCGGATTCCGCAGGCGACACGATAGCGACCAGCACATTCCTGAATGAATTGTCCAGGAGCTTGTCGCTTCACGCTGATGATGCCAGTAACATCGATCCGCGGCGGTGGACAGGCAGTGCATGGCGAATGGCAGATGCGCGCAGTGTTGGAGGCGGAATTGGCGTGAGCGCACAACCGATTACACATGGTTGCCGGGTGACGATGCGTTTTAGCCTGCACCTCGCTGACGGCACGCTGGTAGATGAGAGCCGTGACGGCGAACCGCTTAGCGTCATTGTCGGTCAGGGTGACCTCATGCCCTGCCTCGAACAGCGACTGATGGGGTTGCGCACCGGCGAGGCCGCCCATTTCGAAATCGGCGCGAGCGATGCCTGCGGGCGCGGGACAGACGACAACGTGCACGCGCTGGCGCGTGATAGTTTCCCGCCGGATATGCCGCTGGATCCGGGTGTGGTCCTGGAATTTACCCTGCCTTCGGGCGAGGAAGTGGCCGGCACCGTATTGGGCGTAACTGCCGGTGAAGTCACAGTGGACTTTTCGCACCCGCTTGCCGGACATGACCTCGTCTTTGACGTCGAGATTCTCTCGGTCGAAGTCGTCTGATTGGACCGCCGCACGGCTTGCAGTCATAATACGTTTTTCCTTCCCGGCCGTGTCCGGTCACCATTGTGTCGTTCTATGGAACTCATTCTTGCCAACCCGCGCGGCTTTTGTGCCGGTGTCGATCGCGCCATCGAAATCGTCGAGCAAGCGCTCGCGCGCTTTGGTGCGCCGATCTATGTGCGCCATGAGGTGGTGCATAATCGATTCGTGGTAGATGGCCTGCGCGCCAAGGGTGCGGTGTTCGTCGACGAGCTGGATCAGGTGCCGGATGGGGGCACCGTCATTTTTAGCGCACACGGAATTTCCCAGAGCGTGCGCCGGGAAGCTCAACGGCGCGCCCTGAGCGTGTTTGACGCCACCTGCCCGCTGGTGACGAAGGTACATATGGAGGTCATTCGGTACCGCAAGCACGGCACCGAATGCATTCTCATCGGCCACGCCGGTCATCCGGAGGTCGAAGGTACGCTTGGACAGGCGGAGGACGGCATCTATCTCGTCGAGACGCCGGATGACGTGAGTCAATTGCAGGTAAAGAACCCGGACAACGTGGCTTTTGTCACGCAGACCACCCTGTCCGTCGATGATACGGCGCGCGTGATTGATGCTCTGCGCAGGCGTTTCCCGGCGATTCAGGGACCGCGCAAGGATGACATCTGCTATGCCACACAGAATCGCCAGGATGCGGTACGCTTTTTGGCGCGCGACTGTGATGTAGTGCTGGTAGTCGGATCAGCGAACAGTTCCAACTCCAACCGGTTGCGCGAGGTTGCCGAGGCACAGGGCGCGCGTGCCTACATGATTGACGGTCCTGAGGATATACGCACCGACTGGTTTGCGGCGGCAGCCCGTGTGGGCCTGACCGCCGGCGCCTCGGCGCCGGAGGTGCTGGTGCAGGCGGTGGTCAGGCATCTGTGCGAACTCGGGGCAAGTCTCATTCCGGAGCAGGTGGGTCAAGTCGAAGGGGTTGTCTTCCCCGTACCGCGCGAGTTACGCCGCGCGGAGTGAGCGCAAGTCCACGCGCAACGATCCAACTAGCAGCAGGATCCTTGGCGGCGCGTGTCGTCTGGGGTTACTTCTTCCAGCAGTCCGTTGCCGTGCCGGTAGCGAGCTTGTTCCCTTTTTCGTCGAGTGTGAACGAGGTGCATTGCGTGTCGTTCGCCTGGGGACCTGTGATCATCGGCACAGCTTTAAGCAAATAGCTTGGCTGGGGTGGACTGGTAGGTGCGTCATTGGGATTCGGACTTTTAGCCGTCAGCACGTAGTACCCATCGGGAGAATATCCTGAGCCCGCAAGAGTAGCGCTTTGGCAGCTTTCGGTTGCGCCAATGGATGACGTGTATGCGTTGCAGTCGGCAAAGAATTTTTCTTCTTGTGCCGCCAGCTGAGTAAGCCCGATCTCGGCGTCGGATCGTCTCGTCACCGTGGTCCAGTGCATGTAGCTGGGGTAGGCGATGGCGACGAGAATTGCCAGGATGACCAAAGTCACCATCAATTCGATCAATGTAAAGCCCAGTTGAACGATGCGGTTCATAGTGTGCTACCTGTTATGTAGTTTGTAGTCGCCGTTACAGCATTGTGCGGCGGTCGTCGCTACGGTGACCACGCGGCCGCCAGCGCAGTGTTTTGAAAGAATCACTGTTCGGGCAGTATCCAAATTGCCGTAACACTGCGAACGACGTTCTTTCCCTGCGTGGTATCGACGTACTTGATGCCGACCCGCTCGCCCTTTCTCAGGGCATATTTCCCGGTTCGGCCGTGAATCGAATACACCGCAGTGTCGTCAGTCAGCGTGACGCTGCCGTCATTGATTACCATGTTGTTTTGCGCTAGATCCAGCGCGTCAATTGTTCCTACTTCCTGGAAAGTGGACGGATAGCTTCCCGGCAATTCGGCGGCCTGCGCCAAGGGGGCAAGAAGCCCGGCGCACAGGGCCGCCGCGGTTAGCCCCCGGAACATTTGCCTAAGATATCTGCATTTCATGAGCATCGTCTCCCGTTAAGTATTGCTCGGTGTTCTAGCGGATCTGCGTCCAGGAGATGCGGCCAGTGTTGGGTCCGCAGGATTCCGCAATATTCTGTATGGTGCCGCTCGGAGAGGGCTGGTACTTGATTTGCAGGCAGGAGCTGGGTCCGCCGGGGCCTCCGGGTGCCGGTTTGGGTCCATTTGGAAGAGTAAGAATTGTCGGGGTTGAAATGCCGGCGCCCTCCGGTACTCCCTCGGCCGCGACTGACTGACCACCAGCGGTAACGTTGTCACTGGCATCGACGACGCCGTCGCCATTGAGGTCAAAGGTCGCTGTTGGGCGGCCGCCGTTCATCGCGTCGAGCTCCATCAACCAGCCGGTCCCGCCGTACTGGCAAGGATCAGAAGACGGAATCAGCGTGTTAAACACGATGTTGCCGTTATCCAATACGGAGTCAGTGATCTGTCGTTCACCGGTCGTGGGCAGATCCAGGTACCATCCTTCATAAGTACCGGCAGTTGATCCCGACGAGGGGCGCCATACCATGGGGTAATCCGTGGTGACGCGTACACTTGAGTTGGAGCTGGCAATGAATGTCTGTTGCAGCAAGCTGCTGCGGGTTGGCGCGGCGGTCCAGTTATTGTCCCAGATGCCGTAGAACGTCTGGGTGGTGGCGCCAACGGTGGTGTTGTCGCCCGGCTCTAGATATTTGCCGGTGCCGAAATACACCATGTAGCCGCCCAACCCGGTCGGTTGGTCGCTCACCTCGGGCGATGAAGTGATAGGCTGCAGATTGCCGGCAGAGTCCTTGGCCACGAAGATCTTCACCGGGTGGTTGCTGTTGCTTGACCAGTTTGACGGATTCGTGCTCGTCAGGTCGAATCTCCACATATTGCCCTGCAGGTCACCGGCATAAACGTATTCAGCGATGTTGTCGGCGTCGACGTCCACCACTGCTGGCTCGGCCAGACCGTTAGGCGTAGCGGTAGACGATTGGGCAGTACCGGCGCCCGTGTCGATCTTGACAAATGAGCCGGGGGGCCAGGTCGTACCGCTGCCGCCCCCGATGAATACGATATAAAGGAAGGCGTCCCCGGTAGTTCCGGTGCTGTTGTAGCCATTGCCGAAGACCGCGGCCCATTCGCCGTTTGCCATTTTCGCGATGGTTGGCTTGCTGTAGGTGTCGCCCAGATCCGGATCGGTGAACTCCCACAGGACAATATTGGACGCATTGCCTTCGTTGAACTGGCTTGGGTCGGTCACATCCAGTGCGTAATAAGCCATACCACCTTCGCGCAGCCCGCCGACCAGCACCGACCGCCATTGGGGGGTTCCGGCCTTGGTGATGAATACATCACCTTCTGAGGGCGAACCGTCGACGAAGAATTCATGGGAATAGTTGGGAGCGGTTAGCTGGCTCAGGTTCGGAAAGACAGCGTTGGGAACGTAGGCGATTTCTTCCTGACCTGTATTGGCGTTGAAACCATGCAGCATGCCGTCATTGGCGCCCACGTAGATCATCGGCGTACGATTCTGGTAAGTGCTCACAAATGTTGAATAAGGGGCTGCTTCCAGGGAATCGGGATAGTTGAAGGCCGGTGCGCCCACGTACAACGGCGTCGAGTCGACGATGTCGCCCAGATGGCCATTATTGGGAACGCAGGCGGTGGGCGTGGCGCCGGAATAACAGAGGCGCACGCGGAAATTGTCGCCAGTGCCTTCATTGGCCGAGCTGCCTCGGAGG
>JAKBDW010000265.1:0-6460 GCA_021834245.1 Pseudomonadota bacterium | reverse complement strand
CCCTCCGGCGGGCGAATAGCGGATTGCATTATCCATTACGTTTCTTAGCACAACGTAAACGAGATGGTGATGCACGGTCATTTGCGGCTCGCGTTCGGTCAGCGGAAGATCGACCTGAATATTGCGGCGGGTGCGCAGGTTCTCCAGATCCGCCCGTACTTCTGCGAGAATTGCCAGAATCGACATGGGCGGGGACGTGCCGCCTGCGTACCCCGCCTCAACTGACAACATCTCGAGAAGCTGGTGGACCAGCCTGTCCGATCTGTCCACGCCCTCGACAATCCGGGTCAATGCTGCATCCCGCATGTCGCCTTCGGTCGCGGCTTGAGCAATTTGAGCCTGCATTTTCAGGCCCGACAATGGAGTCTTGAGTTCGTGAGCGGCGAAGGCGGTAAAATTCTTCTCGCGCTGCTGCGCTTCAGTCACCCGACGGAACAATCCATTCAGAGCAGAAGCCACAGGTGCAATTTCATGGGGGATTCCATCTTCGTCCAAAGGGTGGAGGTCGGTGGCGCGGCGCCCTGCAACGCCCTCGGCAATGTCGCGCAGTGGTGCCAATCCACGCCCCACACTCAGCCATATCAGAGCCGCCAGAATCGGAAGCAATAATGCTGCGGGCAAAATGAGGCCGGCCGCCATGTCATTGATGATCCGGTTGCGGACCTTCATGTTATCGCCAACGAGCACGCGAAGACCTAAGGCCTTGTTTTCGACGGCGTACACCCGCCAGATTTCGTCGCCGACGTGGTTTGTCGCGAAGCCGTCACCATGATTGCTTAGACGAAGCTGAGGAGCATCGGCCGATTGCCCTACGAGCTTGCCGTCAAGTGACCATATCTGACAGGAAAGCTGACGGTGGTATCCCGCCGCGATGATTGGCAAACCGCTATTTTCCATAGCGACTGTGGCCGCCGCAGAGGCGACATTCACCCGACCGTCCACAATCAAAGAATTGACCATGTTTGCGGCCTCACGGAGGCGCGCGTCCAGGACAACTCCCACCTGCGCGCGCGTGCTCGAATAGATCCAAACAGTGGCTGAAAACCATAGCGCGCCCGTCGTCGCGATCAGAATGATGAAGAGTCGCGCGCGGATTGACATCAACTTTGGTCTCGCTGGGGCGCAAGCCGGTACCCGACACCTCGCACGGTCTCGATGAAGTCTGCGCCAAGTTTTGCACGAAGTTTGTGGATATGGACCTCAATAGTGTTGCTCTCCACCTCTTCTTGCCAGCCGTAGAGACGTTCTTCCAGAACACTTTTGGCGAGTATTGTGCCGGGGCGGTCCATTAATGCATGGAGAATTGTGAATTCCCGGCGTGACAAATGGAAGGCCTTGCCTCGCGCCTGTCCATCCATTCGGGCTGGATCGATTGTCACCCCATTCCAGTGAAGGAGCGGCGAAGCCCGCCCTTCAGCGCGTCGGACAATTGCACGTAGCCGGGCGGCAAGCTCCTCCAGATCGAAGGGTTTGCCGAGGTAGTCGTCCGCCCCTGCGTCCAAGCCTGCTATACGGTCAGGGACCTGATCGCGCGCTGTAAGCAACAGGACAGGTATGCAGGAGCCGGACTGGCGCAATGCACGCAAGAGGTCGATGCCAGATCCGTCCGGTAACATTACGTCCAGGACGACCCCATCAAAAGCCGCATCGCTAAGCGCAATGCGCGCGTCATCGCAGTTGCTCACAGCATCCGCAGTAAACCCCTTGAGGCGTAGCCCCACGGTCAGGCCATTCAAGAGCAGGTCGTCGTCCTCGACAATCAGGATTCGCACCGTGGATTTCTTCCCGTGTTGTTTCTTGGGGCTGGATTGCCTCTGTTGCCTTAAGGCTGGCTTAAGGTTCAAGGCCGATCTGAGGCGCCATGATATACATTGCTCACCGCGAATACGCAAAATCCGCCGTCTCCTGGCTGGTTCTGGTCGCCGCCGTTCTTGTCGCACTGCTTCTTGGTATCTCCCAGAGCGTGGCCAGCAGCGGATCGTTCCCTTTGTCCGCTGACCATGCCTTCGCACTGTCTGTAGAGCGAAAAGTAGATGGGAGCGTTTTGCTGACCTGGGATATCGCCCATGGCTATTACCTCTATCGCGATCACTTTTCGCTCAAACCTGCCGACGGAGAGGATATTCCTCTCAAAATTCCGCCGGGCGTCGCAAAGGCTGATCCGACGTTCGGCCCCGCCGAAGTCTTCTATGACCATGTCACCGTGCGGGCTACTGCAGTGGCTGGTGAACTGCTGCAACTGACCTATCAGGGCTGCATGGATCACGGCATCTGTTATCCACCGATAAGGAAGACCATCACACCCGACGGCAAGGTGGTCGCGGTGGTTGCCCAACGTCCCGAACCGCAGTCGGGTGAGATTTGGCAGAATGCTGAAAGTGGCATGGCACCAGCAAGCGGGGGCGACGTTCGACTTGCCTCAGGCCCGGGGACTGACTTAATCGGGAGTCTGCTTTCTCATGGGGGCGTTCCCCTTCTTGTTCTTGGGTTCATGGGCTTCGGACTGCTGCTGGCGTTCACGCCTTGTGTCTTTCCAATGTTTCCAATTGTCCTAGCAATGCTCGGTGGCCAAGGCACGCGCCTGACCGTGTGGCGCAGCACATTGCTTGTCGGCAGCTATGTCCTAGCGATGGCGTCGGCTTTTGCGCTGCTTGGGGTCGTGGCCGCTTGGTCCGGACAGAATCTGCAGGTTGCCTTGCAATCGCCGCTCGCGCTTGGCCTCGTTGCCGCACTCTTCGTCGTCTTGGCGTTGTCGATGTTTGGCCTTTTTGAACTCAGTATGCCGGCTTCAATCGCGCGACGATTGGGCCGCGTTGGAGGGGAGATGGCAGGCTCGATCACCGGAGCGGCGCTACTTGGGTTCACTTCAGCCCTGATCATGGGGCCTTGTGTCACGGCGCCGCTGGCCGGAGCCCTCCTGTACATCGCACAAACCGGGAATGTAGCGATTGGAGCTACTGCGTTGTTTGCACTTGGCTTGGGGCAGGGTCTCCCACTGCTGGTGCTAGGGATACTGGGTCCGCGCGCCCTACCACGTGCCGGCGCCTGGATGGAGCGCACCAAATCGGTGTTTGGGTTTGTCTTTATGGCCAGTGCAGTTTGGCTGATGTCGCGCCTTATCTCGGGCCCGGCCGTGCTTGCATTATGGGCCGTGCTGCTTGTCTGCGCTGGCGTGCTCCTTGGCGGGCTTGACACCCATCAAGACGATAAGGGGCGAGCACGGCATTTATCGCGGGTTCCTGGCCTGTTGGCACTGTTCCTGGGATCGATAATGGGGATTGGAGCTGCGGCTGGCGCCAGTGATCCGCTGCACCCCCTCGCGGTGTTCCGCGCGGTCGAAAGCGCAGCCTCGCCGTCTCCCTTAACCCAAGACCAGAATTTCACCGAGGCTACGAGCATGGCACAGATGAAAACGCTGGTGCGTGCAGCAACTCATCGGCCCAGTCTGGTCTATTTCACCGCCGATTGGTGCGTATCATGCTCGATAATTCAACACAGGATCTTTGCCGATCCCGATGGCCAGGTGGCGCTGTCCAAACTGAACATCATCAAAGTAGACGCGACCAAGGCAACGTCGCCGCTCAATACCTTCATGCGGCAGATGTCTGTTGCTGGACCGCCCACAATGATCTTTTTTGACCCATTGGCGCAGGAGATCCCAGGCACACGCCTTGTCGGTGAAATCTCGCTTCAAGAATTCTTGGCCGCGGCAAATCGCGCGAGAGCGGCATCATAATGGGCGGCGTCGCAATAGGGCCCTTTATCCTCTCAGGTGACAGATCCGCTGCAATTGTCGGCGCTGCCCTCTTCCTGCTTGTGGGTTGGATTTTTGAGCTAAAAGCAAAATGGCCAATCACGAACTGGATGCAATCTTTGCTTCTTGCCGCGTTCGTGGGAGCGCGCGCTGGCCATGTTCTCTTGTTCTGGAGCAGTTTTTTGGGGTCGCCGTGGCGCATACTCGCTATCTGGCAGGGGGGGTTTTCCTGGAAATTTGGGGCTATGTCCGCTCTCGCGGTCGCCGCCCCAGCCCTATGGCGCAAACCGCACCTTCGTGTGCCGACCGCTCTCGCACTATCGGTGTCCCTCTTGGGATGGGGCCTGTCTTTCCAGTATTTTGTTAAAAACGATGCAGCGGTTGCCGCGCCAACGCATGAACTGTCGCTCCTGGATGGCGGCGCAATTGACCTGTCGCAACTGCACGGTCGGCCGATGGTTTTGAACCTTTGGGCGAGTTGGTGCCCGCCTTGCCGTCGGGAATTACCGATGATGGCTAGATTTGCCGCAACCGAAGGCAAGGTGGATTTTGTCTTCGCGAACCAAGGTGAAAACCCCGCAGTCATTCAGCGCTTCTTGACAGCTCAGCGCCTGAGTATCCGTACGGTCGCAATCGATCAGCAAAGCAGCCTAATGCGGCATTACCAAGCGCTTGGCCTACCGGCCACTCTCTTTATCGCGGCGGATGGGCAGGTTGTCGCCGCCCAGCTTGGAGAGATTTCCAGCGAAACACTTCAAGTCGAAACCGACACGTTAAACTCTGGAGCGCATTGATGACTTCCCTTGCAGACACGCTTCGCGTTCGAAAATGCGTTCTAACGATTGGCGGAATTTTGGTCGCTGCATTGTTGTCGGCGTGCGCGAGGCCCGCCCCTCCAGTCGCACCGCCGCAGCCTGACCCAAAAATTCAGCACATGTATTCGGGGGAACAAGACGGGAAAATCGAAATTCCGGCTGTCGATCCCAAGATTATTGACCCGAAGTTTGCGCGTCAGATTGTTGACTTCCAGACTGCTGAAGCCCCTGGAACCATCGTGATCGATCCATACGCTCATTTTCTTTTCCTGGTTATGAAAGACGGAAAGGCGATGCGATATGGTGTTGCCGTAGGTGCCGCTGGGCGGGCTTTTTCCGGAGAGGCGGTGATCCGGCGCAAAGCCGTTTGGCCCAATTGGGCGCCGACAAAAGAAATGATGCAGCGCGAGCCGGACCTTTATCGCCCCTACGCGGCCGGGATGCAGGGCGGACTTTACAATCCCCTCGGGGCCCGCGCGTTGTATCTTTACCAAAATGGAAAAGACACGCTCTTTCGTATCCACGGCGCCAAAAGTGCGCTGTCGATCGGGAAGTCAGTGTCGAATGGTTGTATCCGGCTGATCAACCAAGACGTCATTGATCTTTACAAGCGGGTTCCAACCGGCACGCACGTCGTCGTGCTGACCGAAGAACAATCTATGGCGCAACAGTCCGCCCAGCAGAGCACAGGAGATGCCAGTCATGGCTAATCGGAGAGATGCGATCAAAATAGGCTTGGGGCTTGGGGCAATTGCCCTGTTGCCTGCGAGAGCGAGCACTGAAACCTTGACTGTCAATCAGGTGCTTTTCGACCCCGATGGGCCAGTTCTGGGCAATCCCAAGGGTGACGTAACGATCGTCGAGTACTTCGACTATCAATGTCCCTACTGCAAAGCCAACCACCCAATGATATCCAAGATCGTTGCGGCGGACGGAAATCTGCGACTTGTGATGAAGGACTGGCCCATCTTCGGCCCGCCCTCCATCCGCGCCACTCAACTGGCGCTTGGATCCGTCGATCTGGGAAAATACAAACTTGCCAACGAAGCCCTGATGAAAACCCAGAGCCCCTTGAATGATGAAAAGATCGAGGCTGCCCTTGCTTCAGTTGGAATTGACGTTGCCGAAGCCGCAGCAGCGTTCTCGAAGAACGCCGCAAAATGGAACGGACTTCTGATGCGCAATGAGTTTCAGGCCCAGCAATTTCAGCTTCCAGGCACCCCGGCCTACATCGTTGGAACCGAAATATATCCGGGAGTGATCCAGGAGGAGGACCTTAGGAAGGCCATAGCCAAAGCGAGGGCCTAATCCTCTTTCTGGAGCCACGCCGGGTGAGCATTTGGTCAATCCTATCCCACCCAGCGATCAGGTCGGCATTCCAAGCCAATGACCAAGCGACGCCGTTCTCTTTCAGACCTCACCACACAAACAGGAGACAATACATGTCTATTAAAGCCGGCTTCGGCACTATCGCCATTTGCCTCGCAGCCGCCATGCCGCTTGCAGCCAAGGCAGTTGACACCCCCGCAACGCAAGCGATTCATATCGATGTGCCAGTCGTGTTGAAAGATGCCAAGGTCCTCTACAATATGGATCATTCTTCAGCGATGACGGGCGATCAGCCGGTTGGGCTGACCTACATGTCTCTGACGGTGAAAAAATTCCAAAAGGACCACACATCATGGAAGATGGTGGCCGTCTTTCACAACACGATGGCTTATTTGCTGCTGAACGATGCCGCCTATAATAAAGCGCGCAAGACGAGCCACGGCAATCCTTACAAGGATCAGGTGGCCGCCCTCATCAAGGAAGGCGTCCAGATCGAAGAATGCGCAGTGTCAATGAAAAACAACGGCTGGACCAACGCGGATGTGTTGCCCGACGTGAAGGT
>JAKBDW010000501.1:0-6467 GCA_021834245.1 Pseudomonadota bacterium | reverse complement strand
CCATGCAGCGCGAACCCGCGCCACAGCAGCAGTGCCGCACCGAGCAGGTGCGCGAGCATCCGCTCGACTACCGGCAACCTGCGACGGTCATCGACGAACGACACTGCGGCGATCAATAGCATCCCGGCGGCGATCCAAGGAAGACGCGAGGTATCCTGAAACCGCCATGCGAGCCAGAGCGTGCCGACGCAGACAGCACTGAGAATAGCAATACCGCCGCTGCGCGGGGTCGGCTGCGTATGCAGCGAACGTTCGTTCGGATGATCCAGGATATGAAGGCGCGAAGCCGGATCGCAAAACCGCCGTGTCAGTCCGGCGGAAATGGCAAAGCCGAAGACGCCGATCAGAAGATTCAGGAACGCTGACATTGGCGGTAGTACGTGACCATTTCCGGCAGTGAGTCCTCCAAGTTGCACGCTGGACGGAATCCGAGCTCTTCCTTAATCTTCCGCGAACTGTACCAGGCCGAACCGGCAAGCTTGTCCAGCACGTCGGAATTGAAGACGAATTGTCTTCCTCGCACAGCGCCGATGAGGTCACCAGCCGATGCTGCGGCACGAAGCAGCCCGACCGGAACGGTCCATCCGGGAACCGTCTTGCCCAGAGCATGGCAGATCCAGACGTAGATCTGCCGGGTAGAATAGACCCTGCCGTCGGTCACGATATAGACCTGGCCGGCAGAGCGTGGGTTTCGTGCCGCTAGCAGTGCCGCCTGAACCACGTCATCGACATGCACCATCGATCGTCTGTTGCCAGTATCAGGTAGCGGCGGGAACCGGTTCCGGTCCACGGCCTCGATCATGCGCGGCACATTGCCCTTGCAGCCTGCGCCATAAACCATGGATAGCCGCAGAACGCTTGCCTGAACCCCCTGACGTTTACCGAATTCCAGTATCCGAGATTCGGCCGCGAGTCTGGCTGTGCCGTAAGACCCTTCTGGGTGCGGCGCAAACATCTCGTCGATTTCTCTATCGCCGCCCGCGCCCATCACCTTTACGCTGCTGAGATAGACGACATTCCTGACCCTTCCCTCAGCCTCGGCGAGAAGATTTTCGGTCCCACCGACCGTAGTGCGCCACTGTTCCTCTGCATAACCTTCGCGTCCGCGAGCCTCGGTGTGAGCCAGTCCCGCAAGATGAAACACGTTCTCGACTCCCTCACATAGACCGCGAAGACTGGAATGATCGCTCAGATCCCCTGAGAAAAATGACACGCCGCCTTCGCTGCGAATTCGCTCCACAGAATCCGGCCGCCGCCGCGTCAGCACCCGCACCGCCGCGCCGGAGCGACACAGCGCCAGGACGAGACGCTGGCCGATGAACCCGGTCCCGCCCGTGACCAGCGCGATTGAAGCTTTGCCGCTTTCCATGGATCAGGTAGACGCCTCGTTCCGCATCCATATGCGCCTTAACATGTAACGGAAAAACACCGGGGAGAGAAAAAACCGCGTAATGCTGGCGATATGCCGCCGAAAATAACTGAAATTGCGATGACTTTCGCGGCGGGCATCATGGATTACAGATACGCTGGGATCCAGCACGATCTTGTAGCCGGCAAGCGCAAGACGTGCACAAAGATCCACGTCCTCGTAATAGAGAAAGTAGCGCTCATTAAACCCTCGCATGCATGCGTAGACATCGCTGCGAAACAACATGAACATTCCCGCTACCCAGTCCGGATTGATTAGCTCCCGCCCGATGCGGTAGTCGGGCCTCCGCGCGCGATTGAAGACCTTGCTGAATATAACAAGTGGGGTCGGCATACGGCGGGCGCTGTCGTCGACCACACCTTCAGCGCTGCGTACCAGCGGTGCGACGACGCCTATTTCCGATCCAGCAAGGACGGAGAGGAGATGCCTGAATGGATCTGCACTAAAACGAATATCCGGGTTCAATACGCAAAAGTGCCCACAACGTCGCAACGCAAAGGCGGCGTTGTGATTAGCACCGAATCCACGCGGCTTCGCGTTCCTCAGGATCTGGATGGGAAAATCGTAATCCCGCTTATCGAGGGCCAGGTCTTCCTCCACATTTATCGTCAGGATCACCTCTATATTGCTCGATGAGTATTTATTCAAATCACTCAGCAGCGCCTTGACCAGCGGTCCTTGACCGTGACTAACGACCGATACAGTAATCTGACAATCAGAGTTCGAGGTCCCGTCGCAGCCCGCTGCGTGGTAATCGTCCAATTGAGATACCTATCCGTCCGCGGGCAACTAAATCAGAGGGGTCGTTGATTTGCAGACTGCAATAGTGGCGGGCTTTGTCTTCGAAATTCAAAATCGATCTCGAGCACGCGCCGCATTTCGTCTACGGAGAACCTGCTCTTGGCTACTTTGACAGCTGCTTCCGCCTGGCGTATCCACAAAGCATCATCAGACAACAAGCGCAAAACGTGATCCGCGAGGGGTTGTGGATCGTCCGCCACCGCAATAGCGTCGGCAACGTCCTCAAGTCCTTGCACCCCGGTGGAAGTCGTAACAACGGGAACCCCAAAATGCATGGCCTCGATCACCTTTCCCTTCATTCCAGCTCCAAATCTCAGGGGTACTATGGCAACCCTAGAACGCTGATAGCGGGAGGCAAGCTCTTCGTCCGTAATATATCCCGAGATCATCACATTATGAGATGCCAGAGATTGAACTTCGGGAGTCGGATTAGAGCCTACCAATTCCAGATGAATATCCGGATGTTTCACTTGAATGAGCGCAAACACCTCACGCACGAACCAAACCGCGGCATCTATGTTTGGCGCATGGCCAAAACTTGCGACGAATAGAAGTCCCTTGCGATCCTTCAGCCCGGAACCGCAATCCTCCTGAAAGCTTTCGAAGGCGAAAAGAGGGATTGTTCGTGCCCTTACCTCATTATTGCGTGAGTGCATCGCTAACCATTTTTGCACGTATTCAGTTTCGGAAACGGATGGATAGTAGATCACATCCACCGCATTCCACACCCGCTCCTCAATTTCCTTCAAAGCGCGCTCGCTCCTGATGAGGGATGGCCTTGCTCCTTTGACGCGCCTTTCCTCACGAATTCGCAGGTGATGAATATCATGCCCATAATACAAAAGTTTTGCTCTCGAGTACCGCCGAAGGGGTTCCAAATAGTCCACAGAAACGTATGGTCTATTCAGTAGCACATAATCCAGGAGCTTGCCACTTTCCTTCAGCCATTCCTCAAAATCGTTTTTGTGAGCAGCATCATAGAATACTTCGATGCCAATCTGCTGCAACAAAGGCGTATATTCTGGATCCCACCATAAATTTGCTGGCCAAAATTTCACATCCATTCCTTCTTCACACAAAATCTTCATCCATTGAAACACGGAGCGCGAACCAGCATCCTGATCCGGTCTCGGGACGTACTGATCAATCACTAATACCACAGACCTGTTTCGCGCGCGGTCGCGTGCTTTCAAAACATCCTTCCCAACGGGATAGTGATCCCGCTCTAACACTTCCTTCAACTCCTCAAAGACCGTGCGCCGATTTTCAAATTGATGTGCCTTCGCTTCTTTACCCTCATTGATACCGCATAAAATTCGTTCATGGTGAATCACAACAGACTTTGGCTGGTAAAATACTGCAAGACCTGCTTTGCGAACCTTAAACGCGAGGTCGACATCCTCACCGCAATTAGAAGTGTACCGTTTATCAAAACCACCGACCTGGATGAACAGTTCCTTGGGAAGCAAAATCGACGCGACCGGACAATAATCGGATTCACGAAGATAGTTGTAGGGACCGCGCAAAGGATCATCTCGATTGCCGTAAAGCCACACTGATCCGTCTCGCCATACAATGCCACCTGCCATCTGCAATTTTCCGCCCGGATAAACCAGCTTTGAGCCGACAAGCCCGCAACTATTTTTCTTGAGCTCGAATACATCGAGCATGGCATCGAGCCAGCCTGCCGTCACCTGAGTACCATTGCCCACAAAGTGAAGGTACTTTCCGCGCGCAAGATACGATACACGATTACATGACTGCGCAAACCCGCACCTGCCTGGATTCTTCTCATATCGCAGGCCCCGGATGGCACCAAGCTGGTCCATATCCGCGTCGCCAGACGCGTCTTCCACAACCAGGACTTCGAAAGATGCTCTAGGCGGATTCTTAGCGATTGATGCGAGGCAGGATATCGCATACTTGGTATTGCCGTACGTAGGTATTACAATCGATACCGTTGGGAACTCAACTTGGTGGAAGCAAATTCCCTCAATCGCGTCTCTTATTGCATCATGGGAGACTAACAATGGGTCCGATTGGGGTATTCGCGGTCGGTGCATTTGCCCACGCCACCGCTCATAATTCACAGTGCCCTCAAACGCTGGCCCGAAAAGGCGATAGGCTAAATACGCCAGTTTATTCTTAGTACGGTGACTGACCGGCAATTGCCAATATAATGCACGGCCAAGGCGCTTCACACTGAGAGATAACCTACTGCCCATTGTCTTTATTACCTTTTGTACCTCATCTTCATTCCTGCCCAGCTTTTATGAACTGCAACTTGAACTGAGACTCCATTCTCTCAAAAGTTGGAGTCTCCACCGAACCTAAGGCGGTCCATTGATCATGGCTGGTAGTAAATTACCTGACTGCCAGACGACTCAAATCTAAACGGCACATGAATAAGTTCACTTAGGGCATGCCGAACGCCTTCCTGATTTTTTGGCTCAACAAATAAAAGCATAAAGCCACCGCCACCGGCTCCAAGCAATTTTCCTCCAATCGCACCCGACTTGATCGCCCGAGAGTAAAGATTGTCAATCTGGGAGTTGCTAACCTGGTCAGACAAGGTGCGCTTCTGTTCCCAAGCCGCATGAAGCAATTCTCCAATCGTCCGTATGTCTGTGTTGGACGAAAGGACGTCCAAAGCTTCATCCACCATTTTTCGCATGCAATGCAACTCGTCCGTCTTCTTGTCCAGATTTTCCAATTTTGACTTAGCTATATCTGAAGCGATACGCGAGAAACCCGTAAAAAAAAGCATCAAATGATCGTTGAATTCCCTTTTTCTGTCGTGGGAAAGAACCACCGGTTCGACGTTCAGTTGACCATTTGGCTGAAAACGAATCAAATTGAAGCCCCCAAATGCAGCAGCCGTCTGATCCTGTGACCCTACATTCTCCTGAAGAACTTCCTGCTCGATCCGTATAGCTTCCTGTGCGAGCCACTCTTTCGTCACTCGGGTCCCCTTAAGCGCCAGCAATGAGTGCAACATCCCCACTACAAACGAAGAGCTTGATCCCAATCCGGATCGCGCTGGCAAGTCGGCATCGCAATGAATTTCCAAACCCTGAGGAAACGCAATCTCTCTAAGAATAGCCCGCACTGCTGGGTGTTCGATGTCCCCAATTTCGGATACGTTTTCAACTTTCGAATACGCAATGCGGTATTTGTGATCAAAAAATGGTGGCAATTCTCGGCAGGTGATATAGCAGTATTTATCAAATGAAGTCGAAAGAACTGCGCCGCCATGCCGTCTAAACCATAAAGGATAGTCTGTGCCGCCACCAAAAAACGAAATACGAAATGGTGTCCGAGAAATGATCATTATACTTATCCGCTCAAATAACCGACCAAAGACAGTGCCAAAACAACTATCCACCCATCACGCACTACATGTCTCTTATTCCATGTCAATATACTATGAAGCAAGCATCGTCAATGCACTGGCGCCATCATAAAGCCACTTTCGAGTATTGGCTGCCAGCTCAGGCCCGCTGCTCATAGGCTTTGGTCTCATAAAACCAATGAATCGTTTGCTTCAGTCCATCGCCCAAAGGTAAAGTGGCGTAGCCAGGCATTACCGACTTTAGCTTCTCGATATTTAGACACTTTGACTTCGCGCCAACGTAGCGCCCAGAATCATATTGAATTTTCTCATAAGAGTATCCAACAATCTCGCAAATACGTTCTGCAAAAGTTCTAATCGAATGTTCCTCCCCTGCTCCGATGTTGAATATTTCATTGTCGAAGTTTTGCGTCAAATGCCACAGGATACGAACAAAGTCTTCGACAAATACTAACTCCCGTCTTTGATGGCCATCTCCCCAGAGCACAACGGGTTCGTCATACTCTTTTCCACGGATGATCTTTCGAATCAGATCGAAGATAAAATGCATCTGTCTTCCGTCAGTATGGTAACCTGCGCCGTAAAGCGTCGACGGCACTGCACACAAATAGCGCATGCCGTATTGCTGGTTCAAAGCGCGAGCTCCTTGATAAAGCATCCTCTTTGTCATGGCATAGGTGTACAGGCTATCGATGGGCTCGCCCAGCATATAATCCGACTCTCGTAGATCGCCACCGGTTGCATACACACAGCTAGTACCCATGAATACCAACTTTGCTTGAGGCTGCTTGTCAGTCCACCAAGCCAGCAGGTTCGTATTGATTTGCTGATTGATTATCCACTGCTCCCCTGGATGCTTCAGGCAGAAATCGCCGGCCTGGGTCC
>JAKBDW010000429.1:0-6483 GCA_021834245.1 Pseudomonadota bacterium | reverse complement strand
GACACTGGATGCGCAATCGATTCGGGTACTGCCGGCCGGCAAGCTTCTGATTAGAAACATATGCATGGTCTTTGATCGATATCTGCGGTCGCAGCGCAACCAGCGTTTCTCCAAAGTCATCTGAGGAAAAGAACAAGACGCATTTTTTGTGCTTTGGAAAAGCAGTACTCGCTGCAACTTGTAATCGTCATTCGGTGCCGGCTTGGGCACCCGGCAGTAGAGAGCGTCTGTTACCATGTGGAATATTGCCGTTGCTTCTGTGATAACTGTTAGGCACTGCAGTATCGCCTGTGGCCCGACTTACTTGGCCATAAGGGCTAACGAACTTTGCGACTCCACGTGCTGTACGCAATGGCCTGCCGACGCCTTTTCCAACCCAGTTCGGGAAAATAGCAATTCCCGGCCATCGTCAGCGCAAATCCAAACGAATCAGGGACCTGCCAACATAATCCACGGAAATGACAACTCCGATTGGCAAACCAGTTGGCATTGAAGGAAAAGCGCTTTATATTCGGTCCAGGGCTAGCGCCGGTGATCCGTCATTCCGCGATCTAACCAGAAATTTGCAGCAAGAACCTTAGCATTTTGTAAGGATATTTTGCTGCAAAGTTGAACTTACGTTACAGACGCGACCAGGGCTGGATATGACAAAAAAGGATTCTGCCGCCGTGATCAATATCGCAAGCATAAAAGCGGCATGCAAGGAATGCTCACTGCGCGAGTTATGCCTGCCGTTCGGTCTTAATGAAAGCGACCTGCTGTCACTTGATGGAATCGTCAAGCGTCGTCGCACACTGCGAAAAGGCGAGTATCTGTATCGCATGGGTGAGCCACTAGAAACGCTCTATGCCGTTCGGGCCGGAGCACTGAAAACATCTGAACTGCTCGACGACGGTCGAATCCAGGTGACTGGCTTCCAACTGCCTGGCGAGATCCTGGGAGTTGACGCTATCGATGGCGAGCGGCATCGTTGCCATGCCGAGGCGCTGGAAACGTCTGAGGTCTGCGAGATTCCGTGGAGCAAACTTGAGGAACTCGCACGCCACATCGCCGGGCTTCAACATCAGCTCCTACGATTGATGAGTGGGGAAATCGGACGCGAAGGACAGTTGCTGCTCATGATCGGTAAGATGAGCGCAGAGGAGCGGCTGCTCGCCTCATTGCTCAATTTTTCTCAACGACAGATGCGTCTGGGATTATCCCCCGTCGATATCAAACTCCACATGTCGCGCCAGGATCTTGGTGACTATCTGGGTCTGGCGCTGGAGACTGTAAGCCGCCTTTTTTCCCGCTTCCAGGAAGAAGGATTGCTGACTGTCCGCGGAAAATATGTGCATCTTGGCAACCTCGATGCATTGCATCATCGGCTTGGACACCACAAAGCTGATGCTTCACGCCAAGAGAGTTGGCAAAAGAAGTAGTGCGCGAACGCATGATTTTTAGGTATGGACTCTGCGTTCCGCGTTAAACGAGAGTATTGTTAACCTTTCTGTCGAAACAAGGTTGACAAGATCCGCATGTTGGCCTAGTTTCGTTCGCAAATCCCTCTACCAATTAAGAGCATGTTGCCATGTCTGCCATGACTGTTCAGCAGGTCGAGTCCATTTTTGACCAACCTTTCAATGACTTGCTGTATCGTGCCCATGCTATTCATAGACAGCACTTCGATCCCAATGCGGTGCAGGTGAGTACGCTACTTTCGATCAAGACCGGCGGTTGCTCGGAAGATTGTGGGTATTGCTCGCAAGCTGCGCGATATCACACCGGCGTCGAGAGTCAGCCGCTACTGTCCGTAGAGGAAGTTGTCTCGGCTGCGCGCGGTGCCAAAGAGCGCGGTGCCACTCGTTTTTGTATGGGTGCCGCCTGGCGCGGCCCGAAGCAGCGCGACTTAGTGCCGGTACTCGAAATGATTCGGGCAGTGCGCGACTTGGGAATGGAAACCTGTGCGACGCTTGGCATGCTGCGGGAAGATCAGGCGCAGCAATTGGCGGAAGCGGGGCTCGACTACTACAACCATAATTTGGATACTGCACCCGACTTTTACCGCGAGGTAATACACACCCACGGTCTGCAAGACCGATTGGATACGCTGAATCAGGTGCGCCAGGCGGGCATCAAGGTTTGTACAGGAGGCATCGTCGGTTTAGGTGAGTCACGCTCCGGTCGTGCCGGCCTGATCGCGCAGCTGGCGTCTTTGGACCCGCAGCCAGAGAGCGTTCCAATTAATCTATTGGTACATATACCCGGCACACCATTGAATGATGCTCCGAGTCTCGATCCGATTGAGTTCGTGCGCACCATTGCCGTGACGCGCATTGTTCTTCCCCAGAGTTTGGTACGCCTTTCCGCTGGTCGGGGCGAGATGCCGGATTTTCTGCAGGCCCTGTGTTTCTTCGCTGGCGCCAACTCGATTTTTCATGGCGACCGTCTGCTTACGACCCCCAACCCGGATATGGATAAGGACCAGGCACTGTTCGAAAAGCTCGGTCTGCATCCCATGCCAAGCAGAGAGCAACTCGAAGCCGAGGAGCGCAAGAAAGCCTAATTGGGAGCGTGATCGAACGATTGCCAGGACCCAGCTTACGGTTTAACTTGCCGCTGCAAGGCGGGAATTGGACCTGCGAAACAGAGTGCCGGACCATTCTGTCGCCGGGTCAGATTCCAGCCCCGGACCATGCGAAAACCCTTCTGCACGGCACGTGACTGAGAGCCCCACATCTCCATTGACGGCGTTAATCCATGCGCCGCCACTGCATCGTTCAGTCGCCAAGATGATCGAGATGCTTTAACACGGCAAGTAATGCCAGGGAAGACAGCAACATCCAAAGCGGACCGAATAGCCACAGCACCAGCGGCACTGAAAAGTAATAGGTCCGCATGCCCAAGCTATAGTATTTTCCGCTGCGATTCATGAGCTGAGTAACCTTTTCGATCGTAAGGCCATGATCCGGCGTGTCCATCGGTACATTCACCAGGTAGCCGGCGTGGTGATAGCCGCGCACCGCCAGGGAAAAACTAAAAAACGCAACAAAGAAATCAACGAGTGCAAGAATAAGCTTGAAGATCCAGAGTAACGGAGCATGTGCGCCCCAGGTATTCAAACTGTGGAATACCGGACCGATCTTGTCCGCACTGACGAGGAAATTAAGAATGCCGAAAATCAGCAGTACCGATGTAGACGCCATCAAGGTTGCCGCCATCGTAGAGTTGCGCAAGGTCTGAACCGCCATTATCTCCAGACCTTTCTCAGTCATGACGCGGCGCACCCAGGCGGAGCGTGCCCGAGCGTTCATGCCCTGTACAGTCATCGCGGGATTGAGCCTGATGCGATGCTGCAGACGAAGCTGATAGATTCCAAGGATCGCAATGCAAAACGCGAATGTTGCCAGATCCACTAAATAAAGAATGGACGGCGGAATAGAAGAGATGATTTGTTCCATAGTTAATCTTGCGTACGCGTGATTATGCGGGTTTTCCGTGCGATATGTTAGCAAAAACGGTTCTTGTTACCCAAGCCAGTTGCCAGTCGTTGATGGAGCGGTCGATCCGGATCCAGAAAGGTAGACGCTTTTGCATTGAAAATTACGACTTCGAATGCGCAAATTGCGCTGTTAGCTTTGTCGGTTTGTTTCTGGCGGCAGGTGCGGTCCTGGGAGACGCCGTCGCGGCGCGCATGGCGCCGGCGGCAGCGGCAGCCGTCGTCGTTCCGGGAATGGTAAGTTACTTCTTTGGAATGGTAAGTTACTTCTTGGGTGTCGTGCAGACACCAAATTACCGCATTTGTGACGGCAATGGGGATGATAGATAACCAGACAATGGTGCTTGCGCTCAAGAAAGCACCCCTAGTTGCCTGGGTCACTTCTAGGCTGATAGGCCGCGAACCAATTAATCCGGCGTTAGCGAACAAATTCGTCAGAACACTGCAAAGCGCCGCTGCGAACATCACCGCGCCGAGCATCCATCCGAAAAATCCAGGCAGCTAGAATTTCTAGTCGCACCGCTGAACAGCAAGCGTACCGGAACGACCGTCCACCTCTCCTTCATCGAGGTCGCATACCGGAAAACGACCAAGATCGCGTCCGTATCCAGCAACGATATCACACAGCCTGTCTATGCGGGCGGGCAGTGACTGTGCGCGTATTAACAGATCACGAAAAAGAGCCAATTTGCGCATGCCCTCGATCTCTGCATGCGCAGTCAGGACATGGAGACCGCCAGCGCGAATCCGCGCAAGATAGAAATCAACAAGGTGCGCCTCGGGATACTCTGGGCGACCCAATAGCTCATCCAGAGTAGGCAGCGTGGTTGGCACTTGGAGCGTACTAAAAACCTTGCCTCCGGCGCGTGGAAAAAACGGACCGGTACCACGCGCATCGCTTGCGTACTGCAGCCCTGCGCTGTCATATGCGGCGAGACTGTAGGCATTGGCCTGCCAGCCCGCGGCGCCCGCTGTCTTTGCCGGTTCGCCGAATATCCGCGCGAACTCCGTCTCCGCCTTGCTGAACTCATTGGTAACTTCTTGCGCCGACATCTTTGCTAGACCATCCTGCCATCGAATATGGTCATAGCAATGGATGCCAACTTCATGGCCTTCATCGCGCACGGCCCGCATAATTGCCTCATTGCGCCTTCCTATGTGAGGGCCTGGCAACAAGACGCCGTTAAGCAGGGTTCGAATGCCGTAAATGCCAACAACATTGGTGCGTGCCACCTTGCCGAAGAATCCCGGGCGAAACACGCGCTTGATCGCTCGGCCGGTGTTGTCCGGGCCGAGCGAAAAAAGAAACGTGGCCTTGATGCCAAGATCCCGAAAAAGCTCAAGCAGATTTGGCACCCCCAGGCGAGTTCCGCGGTCGGTGTCTACATCGACTTTGATGGTAAGCACACTCTCCATCACGAGTAATTCCCTAACCTTCAAGTTCCTGCGACGGGCGCCCCAGATGGTAATCTAGAGTTTTGTGCAGTGCGGTCTTTAGGTCTGTAGTCGGTTTCCAGCCGAGATATTTCTGTGCGTTCTTGATTGAAGGCACCCGCGTAAGGATGTCTTGATAGCCTTTGCCGTAGTAGTCGCTTGAGCTGGTTGTTACCAGTTTTACGTTTTCGGCCAGCTTGGCGTATTTCGGGTAAGTTTTGATAAGTGCAACGAGCGTTTCAGCCAGCTGGCGGATTGACATGTCGTTCTTCGGGTTCCCGATGTTGAAAATCCGTCCGTCGGCGCAACCGTCCTTGTTCTCGATAATGCGTATTAAGGCGTCAACTCCATCATCGATGTACGTAAAGCTGCGACGTTGTTCGCCTCCATCTACCAGCTGTATATCCTTGCCGCGCAGAATATTGCCGATGAACTGGGTCAGTACGCGAGAACTGCCCTCCTTAGGCTCCATGACGTTGTCGAGTTTCGGGCCGATCCAATTGAACGGTCGAAACAGCGTGAACTTGAAGTTCTCCTTAGCCCCATAGGCAAAAATTACGCGGTCCATAAGCTGCTTCGAGCAGGAATAGATCCAGCGCTGCTTATGAATCGGCCCCAGGACGAGGTTAGTGTTTTCTTCGTCAAATTCGGCTTCCGGACTCATGCCATAGACTTCTGATGTCGACGGAAACAGGACACGCTTCTTGTAGCGTACGCACATGCGCACGATGTGCAGATTCGCCTCGAAGTCGAGTTCAAAGACGCGGAGCGGATCGGTCACGTAGGTCGCAGGAGTGGCAATTGCAACAAGAGGCAGAACCACATCGCATTTTTTGACATGGTACTCAATCCACTCGCGATTGATTGTGATGTCGCCCTCGACAAAATGGAAGCGCTTGTTCGCCAGACATTCGCCAAGTTTGTCATTGCTCATGTCCATGCCATAAACTTCCCAGTCCTTGCGCTCCAAAATATGTTGCGTAAGGCTGTTGCCGATGAAGCCGTTGACGCCGAGGATAAGAACCTTAAGACTCATATTATGTCTCCGTTTAAGATATTAATTCGGTGTGCCAACGCGCTCAGATGGCCGGATTGTTCCCAGCATTTGACCGGGCCGCAAGCCATGTCCGCCAGCGCCGGCTGTTTCCTCTTCATCACCTTGCCACTGCAGCTTTAAGATCTCGAGGCTGCCGTCACCCGTTCCGACCAATAGAGGATAAACAGAAAGCACCTCACCAGGCGCCCCCCCGCCTGTCGTACGCGGTTGTGCCCACCAGACGAAAAGACGACGTCCCTGCGCTTCTGTGAAGGCCCCGGGATATGGACGGGTCACAGCCCGCACAAGGTTGAAAATCCGTCCAGCGGGCTGGGTCCAGTCAATAAGGCCGTCTTCAGGTTTGCGTCCGCCAAAATACGTGGCTGCGGACTCATCTTGCGGCAGCCGCGGGGGGTGTCCCGCCACAATTGCGTCGAGCTGACGTTCGAGTACGCGCCGCGCGGCGGCGGTCACCCGGACGAAAACCTGCTGTGCAGTATCCTGGGGTCCGATCGGAACCTCCTCCTGGTCGACG
>JAKBDW010000534.1:0-6515 GCA_021834245.1 Pseudomonadota bacterium | reverse complement strand
ACCCTGCTGGTTCAGGTCCCCAAAGATTGCCAGAGGGTCCACCCCGGAAATAGTCACGCCTATTTTTGCATGATTGAAATTCGGACCCGGTCCGCCTTTAAGACCGAACGTCTGGCCCTGCCAGCTACCACTCGTGGCAATCTCCACGGCTCCCGCTTTGGGAAGGTCCGACCTCCAGCATTTGATGGATGTCGAGCCGGTCGTCGAGCTGATGCGCGGGTTCGCCCACCAAGTCGCAGTCCGAAGTGCAACTCCACCAAGCTCCGCCGATACCAGCTGCCAGGGCGGCACATGCAGCCGCGATGGCTTTGCGATCAATCTAACGCCGTCGGACAACTCGGTATCCAGCACGGAGGTGCTATGGGATTTGGTTCCAAGTTTTCGCACCAGGACCTGCACGTCGGTGGGTCCGCCGTTGTGCACGATCTGTGGGTTCCGCGGGTCGGTGACAACGCTCGCATCCCTCATCGCTTCGAGTACCTTCAAAAGGTCCGACTTGGTGAGTTTCAAGGCAAAAAAGTGCTGGCTCACTTTCACGTTATCATCTTTCACGCAGCCAAGGGTGTTGCCATCGCTCTGGCGAGGGAAAAGGCTACTACCGGCAGCCGGCCAGGAAGGGGTCGTGACTTGCATGACTAAACCGTCGCCAGCATTGTTCCACACCAGCATCCCCTTGGAGTGACCCCATGGAGACGCGCACGACTTGCCGCATCCGGTTATTTGCGGATCATCGTAAAATTGATCGTTCCATATTACGTAGTAGAAAGAGCCGTTATATATCTCGTCGAATGTAGCTCCCACAGGGTCGGTTTCTGTGTCGCCAAGGCAGCCGACACCCTTTTTTAACCGGCTAGCCTCGCTGCTCGCATAGACAAATTGCTGGCCAATGGCATAGGGACGCACGTCACCACCGAAGGCGCAAGCGCGCGTGTCTCCCTCGCTGCATCCGGGAAATGCATGCGCGTTGAATTTGAAGACGAACCACCAATCGACAGGATGACCTTTTTCCAGAAGGGGTGTGGGCGCAGAGGAAACTGAATCGTCCGCCGCCCGCGCGCAAATGGCGCCGCCCGAAACAAGCGCAAGCGCGACCGAAAAAATGACTGTGAAAGCAATTTGGCTGATGGCGCGGGAATTCACGCCGTGTTGCTTCTGCATGATAAGGGTCCTCCGTGCGCCCGCTTGGTTACTGTTTTGCCAAAAGCAATTTCTGTGCAGCATGGTGTGACGCGGGAATCGCTGCGTATTCCTCCCATCCTATCGGCCGCTGGCATCTTCGGAAGTTGCCGTTGGAAGATTGCTAGGCTGGTAATTTGGATCCTCTCGCATGCGCCGTAACACGGAAGGGTGAATAACAGACCCCTCCTCGATTGGACGTGGAGCCTCGCGTGGGGAAAAATTCCATTTCAGGTCGTACCAGCCGGTATTCCTGTTGCGCACCCAATGTCGACGCGGGATCCATTGCATGATCTTCCAGCGCAGATGGTCGAGTTCGTTATGCTGCATAGCCAGCGGGTCTGGCGCTGCCAGATCCGAAGGACTATCCGGAACGGGAAAGACGCTGCTGAGCTTGTCATCGTCAATTTGCAGTTGCGCCGCGCGCGCTTCCTCCAGCATCCACGACAGGGAGATTTTGGCCAGACCGCTTTGCCTCTCTGGATAACCACCCCCAACATCGGCATGGACGCCGGCAAACCAAACCTGTTTCACGTCGCTATCGGGGGTCGAGGCCGACCAGAGGTTTACGCGGAAGAATTTGCGCATCTCATCGATGGAAATCGCGTGTCGCACGGTTCTGACGCTTGGATTCCACCTGGTGTAGGGCAGGCTGAACGGATCGTAAATCGTCCCCACGCTCAATACGGTATCCCATAGGCCAAGAAAGTGAATTGGTGGTGTCTGGGAAAACGTCTCCTTGAACCGCGTGCAAACCGGAAGCTCAAGGCGTTGTCTCTTCCCGCTTTGCCTTTCCACGCGATCATTCTTTTTCTTGGCGTCGGTCGCCTCGGCCTTGAACAGATCAAATGCATAGCTGACGAGATTGCGGTTTTGTGCGTGCATCAGACCGCACACATGAATCAGAGCTGCCAGCACCCGGACCGTGTACGCACCGCGACTGAAGCCGAAGAGATAGATGCGATCACCGGGAACATAGTTCTCCATAAGAAACCGGTAAGAGTCGGCAACATTCTGAGACAATCCGAAGCCAAACGCGCTGCCGAGCTGTTTGGTAAACCATTTCGAAAATGGCGTCCAAGCCCCAGGAGCAGGGAAAGTCCCGAGGCCAGGGTCGTAGAAGGATACCTGTTGACCGTTTCGGCGAAGCGTTAGCGAATATAGTCTGACTATGTTCGTGTTATCTTGCCCGAATTCGTTATCGGTGCCATCGCAACAGACAACCAGATTTTTGCCCTTAGCCGCCGTGCTTTTGTTGCTATCCATGGACCTCCTCCCTCGAAGCCATCAGTTGTATGACGTGGCGGGCGCAGGATTGATTTATCAGCGCACCCTTACATTGGCCCAAAGGTTTAAATCATTAATCCGAGAAGACCATCAGCCGGCGCCATTCTGGAGGAACTTGCCGGCAAATCAAAGAACTATGATCTTTCCCATCGCCAGACAATCATTGGTTCAAGCCCGGCGCTCTGGAAAAGCGCGGAAATTTTCCCTATGGACAACGCAATTGAGCAGAAAACCTCAATGACATCGCTCCCTGGCTCATGCCCCATGATCGGTCAGGTCATTTGTAGCGCGCGCGTTCGGTCAGATCAGGAGTAACAAATACTCCTTGGCGATGCGACTTTGGCCGGGATTCGGGCTGCACGCGGCGATGCCGTCTGTCCGGCCGGATAATCCGTTTCTGAAGACTTGCTTGATGCGTCCGGCATCTGTTGTTTAGGCTGAACTCATTGTATCGTTGCTGCCGCCGCGCCAGAACCACCCTGGAACATCAGAGAGAAAATGACATGAAATTTGCTTTGACATTGCAATGCGCCATTTTGACCAGCCTTCTGAGCTTTTCTGCCATGGCGGCATCGTGCCCCCCGCAAGGGCGGGGGGGAGACCCGATTGCCAATCGTCTGCAGAACCGCCGGGAAATTCCCGCAACCTATCAGGAACTCGATGTTCCTACGCTGGAAAGCACATTCACTCCGGATCTTCACACACCTGCAATGCGCGACCAATTCACCCCTGCGCAAATCAATTACATTGCGCCGCGCGAACGGCGTGCCATTGCGCTAACAGGCTACTTGCTGATGGCCGAGCACGCTGCGCATTCGCCGGCTAACTGCGGGAGCTATCTCCACCGCGATATCCTGATGTGGGTCTCTACAGTGCCGGAAATACATCCGCGCGAGGCGAAGTTGCTGCGCGCCAAATCAGTGCTGGTTCAATTGACACCTGCTTCGCAGGCGGCCCATCCGGACTGGCGCCTCAACCAGCTCGAACATCTGGCCCGACGCGGTGCCCAAGTCCGCATTTCCGGCTGGCTTTACTACGATGCGTCCGCCCGCGCTGCGCTTGGAAAGACCCGCGCCACACTCTGGGCGATTAGTCCCGTCACGCGCATTGAAATATGGAAAAACGGCGGTTGGAAGGCTGATCTACGCTAATCGGCCTATTGTGGTAGTCCACCAGTCGAGCGGACCACCGCCTTCCCATGGGAGGGCGGTGCAGGTTGGACACGAGTGGGAGCGGTGCATCGGGGGGTGCAACAAAG
Organism: Pseudomonadota bacterium; assembly: GCA_021834245.1. Lineage (GTDB taxonomy): Bacteria > Pseudomonadota > Gammaproteobacteria > Acidiferrobacterales > UBA6901 > JAJXUF01. The sequence goes on along the minus strand of JAKBDW010000534.1, from coordinate 2,794 downwards.
CTCACCCCAGTGAGTATGCGGTTGCCACCATGGTCTTGGCCGCCAAGGCTACAGGTCAAACCGCGACCGAAGCTGACCATGGGGCGGGCATTTCCAACCGCGCGCACACGCGGATTTTCGCCACACCCCCGATCAATCCCGGGATTTTCTTTTAAGACGCAGATAATACCCACGCCAGATGATGTCCGGCAGTGCCAGTTGTGGCGTGCAAAATGCGGCAATTGACGCACCCGGAAAGCCAACAGGCAATTTTCGTCACTTACCTCTCATGGCGCGTGCTACTCACGGCGCGTTCTGCGGCAGCCCAGCCCCATCCCCCAGACGCCCTTGCGTCAATTCAGCGGCGACCGCAACCTGCACTAAAACAGAAACTTACGTGGTTCCCTGGGATTTCCCGGCCGACTGGTTGAGTGATCGCAGGCCCCGCGCTCGAATGAGAGTGTCGTGGCATGGATCTTGAAATGAAATTCCATCGAGCGCGCAACTGATACCACCATGCCGATGAATCAAACAATACTGCTGGTTGATGACGAGTCCGACAACATTGTCCTCATGGAACAGGCGCTGCAGCGCAAGCTCACTGCCATCTCAACGATCGGCTTTACTTCCCCCAAGGCTGCGCTCGCGTGGTGTTCGGCGAACGAGCCGGATTTGTGTCTCATCGATTACAAGATGCCGGAAATGAGCGGCATCGAATTCATGGTGCGGGCGCGCCAGAATCCCAGTTTCCAAGGCACCCCTGTGGTGATGATTACGGGCATGCCACCCGCTGATGTCAGGCAGGTGGCGCTCGTTAGCGGTGCAACCGAGTTTCTGAGTAAGCCGATTGATCCGGCCGACATGGTGGCGCGTTGCCAAAACCTGCTGACATTGCGCCAGAAATTGCGTGAACAGCGTGAACAGGTTGGCCGCCTGGGCGGCGCCGTCAGCGAAGCCGTTCGCGGTATTGCGCTGCGCGAGCAGGAGGTGATCATTCGTCGTCTGGTGCGTTTCAGCGAGGCGCGTGACGAGGAAACCGGCAGCCATATGCGCAGAATGGCATTCTTGTCACAGCTGATCGCCAGTGAAATGGGCGAGAATCGCGAATTCTGTGACATGCTTCTGCTGGCTGCGCCAATGCATGATATTGGCAAGGTCGGGATCCCCGATCGAATACTGCTCAAACCGGGACGGTTGGATCCTGCAGAATGGGAAATCATGAAAACCCATGCGAATATTGGCTACGATGTGCTTAAGGACAGCGACTCTGCATTACTCAGAATGGGCGCCGAAATTGCCCGTACCCATCACGAAAAGTATGACGGTCAGGGATACCCTCGAGGGCTGGCCGGCGAAAATATTCCCTTTGTAGGGCGCATAGTCGCAGTTGCCGATGTGTTCGACGCACTGGTTAACGATCGCCCCTACAAGAAGGCTTGGGCAGCGGGGGATGCCTTTGATCTGATGCGCCGCGAGCGGGGTAAACACTTTGACCCGGCGTGCGTAAATGCGATGCTCAGACGCATTGGCGACGTGATGGATATTCAGGCCACCTTTAGAGAATCGTCTTCGGACAACGACATTACCGGGATCACGAGTTTCTCGCACAAAGCAGCGGGAAACTGAACGGCCACGTCAGTTCTGGTCTTTCAAACGCAGATCGTTGTTTTATTCAATTGTCCCGACCCTGGTTAGTGCAGCGCAGGGTTTCGCGCAAAAAAAGCGTTGTTTCCTCGGCGTGAGTGACAGCTAATCCATGGCCGGCATTAGGCAGAATGCGGCAACCAGGCACTGCGGGCGGACGCATAACGCGATCCTGCAATCCGTGCAGCGCAAATATTGGACATGCCGGCAAATTGGTAGGGAAGTATGAACTGGCCAGATGTGTGCCGCGAGTGATCATCTCGCGCGGGACTTGCTCCAACATATCACGCGCAAGCGCGATTTGCTGCTGGGTCAATTTACCGAATACGTGCGTAAGGAAAGGGCGAGATTTCAGTAACGCGCGCATTAGAAAGCGTGGCGTCCGGGTGGATATCGTCGCGAGCCGACGGGATAGAGGCGCGACCGTCTCGGATGACAATGCCCCGCCAATGAGAATTAGGCCGGCCACTCGTTGTCGGCGTGCGATTGCTGATGCCACCAACCCGCCGAATGAGCAACCTCCAATATAGTCCTCAGCCGCCACTTGCAACAACTCAGCGACGCGCTTGGCATATATTTCCATGGTATCGGCAGCGCGCGGTACCGGTAGTGCAGGTGTCACGAGCTTGTGGTCTAGGCTTCCGAGGAGGCCGAACATGCGGCCGTCCGCGCCCAGCCCGGGCAGCAGAAAGAGCCGCGAGACGCTCAATCGTCAGCGCTCAGGAGGCGCCAGCTGCGTGTTGACTGGTGGTCGGGACCGTGCTGTGCACCAGGTTATACCAGAGAAATCCGATACGTTCGCGCAGCGCAATGCTCGAGATCAGCATCCCTTCGGCTGATGGCAGATAGCCGAGCACACCGGAATATCTGAGGCCAAGAGAAGCAAAGCCGGTCGGCGCCGGTATGGCAGTGATGCCGTTGGTATCGAAAGACCATGCGGCACGCCGCATATGCCAGGCATTGGTTACCAGATACACGCTTTGAATACCGGCGTTGGCAAGCAGTTGGCGGCAGTAGCGCGCATTTTCCCAGGTGGTGCGGGACTTGTCTTCCGTCCATTTCACGTTGGCATGAAATTCTTGAGTTAGCACATCGCGCATGAGACTGGCTTCGGACACTTTTTCGTGGAACGGGGAACCTCCGCTCACCATAATTGGCAATCCAGTTTTGC
>JAKBDW010000288.1:0-6518 GCA_021834245.1 Pseudomonadota bacterium | reverse complement strand
GACGATGCGCGCAAGCCCTACCCGCTGTCGTGGGAAGAGCAAACGCGCTTGTTCCAGGAACTGCCACCGCATCTTGCGAGGATGGCGCTGTTCAAGGTCAACACCGGCTGCCGGGAACAGGAAGTGTGCGGGTTGAAGTAGCAGTGGGAAGGGCCGGTTCCGGAACTCGCGACCCGTGTTTTCATCATCCCCGGCCAACGGGTGAAGAACGGCGATGAGCGCTTGGTGGTGCTGAACGGGGTTGCGCGGTCCGTGATCGAGGAAGCCCGGAACGAACACACCGAATACGTGTTCACCTACCGGGGCAAGCCGGTCACGGCGATGAACAACACCGCGTGGCAGGCGGCGCGAGACCGTGCCGGACTGTCTCCAGTACGGGTCCACGACCTCAAGCACACGTTTGGTCGACGCTTACGCGCGGCGGGCGTGTCGTTCGAGGACCGACAGGATCTGCTGGGGCACCGGTCCGGCAGGATCACTACGCACTACTCGGCGGCGGAGCTGGAGAACTTGATTGCTGCAGCTGAGAAGGTGTGCGAAGGCGACTCCCGCAAAAGTCCCGCACTGGTATTGTTGAAACAAAAAGCGGTTAAGGCTGTCACCCTAACTGCTGGAGTTTAGTTCAAAAACTGGCGCGCCCGGAGAGATTCGAACTCCCGACCGCCTGGTTCGTAGCCAGGTACTCTATCCAGCTGAGCTACGGGCGCAATTTTTGACCTACAGGGCGCCGCATTATGCGAAGACCGTGCGGGTGTGTCAACAAGGACTACCGAAAGTGGCGGAGAGAGAGGGATTCGAACCCTCGATGGAGCTTTTGACCCCATACTCCCTTAGCAGGGGAGCGCCTTCGACCAGCTCGGCCATCTCTCCTTGGTTGCGGACGCAAGGATACAACGAGGTCGTAGTCGCGTAAAGCGGCGCTTTCCCCCGCCAGGGTCTGCTAGCCGGCGTTCTGTTTGTCTGTCTCTGGAACTGAAATGCCGGCTTCTTTTTCTTTCTTGATTCGCTCGTAAATCTCTTCCCGGTGAACGGGAATTTCTTTTGGTGCATTTACCCCCAGCCGCACCTGGTTACCTTTGATCCCAAGGACCGTAACCTGCACGTCGTCCCCGATATTTAGGGTTTCGCCTATCCTTCTCGTCAAGATCAGCATCTCGCTGCACTCCTTTCAATCATCAGTAGCAATCCATAACCCAACCCGCAAAAGTACTCCATGGCCAATCGTCCTGATCGACCTTTAGTATTTGTAGCTTTCCCTATTGTTGTGGGCCGTGCATGAATCCGCCGTGGCATTCTTCCGTGTGCGGCGGCCGAGATTAATCGCGAAGCATACTACTGCTGGAACAGGCCCGACTGTCCTGCATCTGACACTGGACCGACTTCTGCCCGCTATCAGTATATCCCGCGTTTACCCCGTTTATTGCCTTCCCCGAATGGATATGCAGCTTCTATGCCAAAAGACGGGGCATTTAACGGGTGACTGCGGCCTCTTTTTCCAACCCGAAGACTTCGTGCAGCGTTCGGACGCCCAACTCGAGGTACTTTTCGTCCACGACCACCGAAATCTTGATTTCCGAGGTAGAAATCATCTGGATATTAATGCCCTCGTCGGCCAGGGCCTTGAACATAGTGCCGGCAATACCGGCATGGGATCGCATGCCGACCCCAACAACGGAAATCTTGGCAATTTTGTCGTCCCCCGTCACTTCACGTGCCGCTAATTGTCCGGCGGTCCTTTTGAGGATTTCCAGGGCCTTGCGGTAGTCTCCGCGGGCCACCGTAAAGGTGAAATCAGTAGTTCCGTCGGCGCCCACATTCTGCACAATCATGTCCACGTTGATGTTGGCCACGCCGATATCGCCCAAAATGCGCGCGGCTATGCCTGGTTTGTCGGGCACTCCGCGGACTGTGACCTTGGCTTCATCGCGGCTGAATGCGATGCCTGAAATGAGCGGTGCTTCCATCTCGTTTTCCTCGTACGTAATCAGTGTGCCTGGGCCTTCTTCAAAGGAAGACAGCACCCGCAGCGGCACCCGGTACTTGCCGGCGAACTCGACCGAGCGGATCTGCAGGACTTTAGCACCGAGACTTGCCATCTCGAGCATTTCCTCCGCCGTTATGCGGTTGAGGCGGCGCGCGTTGGGCACGATACGCGGATCGGTCGTGTAGACTCCGTCTACGTCGGTGTAAATCTGGCATTCGTCCGCCTTGAGGGCGGCCGCCATCGCGACTGCTGTTGTATCCGACCCGCCGCGCCCGAGCGTAGTGATGTTCCCCTCCTCATCCACCCCCTGGAAGCCCGCAATCACGACCACCCTGCCTTTCTTAAGGTCATCCCGCACGCGCGCGTCGTCAATATCCACGATGCGTGCCTTGCCGTGGGCATTATCGGTACGTATGTGGACTTGGCTGCCGGTGTAGGAGCGCGCCGCGCAGCCGCGCCGCTCCAGGGCCATGCTTAGCAGGGCGATTGTGACCTGTTCGCCGGTAGAGATCAGTACGTCAAGCTCCCGCGCCGGAGCCTCGGGATTGACGCTTTTACTCAACTGGATGAGTCGGTCCGTTTCTCCGCTCATGGCCGACACCACCACGACCATGTCGTCACCGGCTGCCCTTTGGCGGGCAACTTTTTCGGCAACGGCGAGAATCCGTTCCGGATTGCCCACCGAGGTACCACCATATTTCTGTACTATCAAGGCCATATGTTCATCACGTTTGCTGACATATTGCGAGAGAAAATCAGAAGCTCGACGCGAATTCCCGCGCACAAAAAGCGGCAAATTAAACCTTCTTTCGGAAGAGGAGTAAACACCCTGCCTGTCGGGCCAACCCCGGCGGGCAATTTAGGCGCCGCACCCTGCATCAGCCAATTTTCTGTGCCAACCAGGCATGCACATCGGCCAATGCTGCATCCAAAGACGAGGGGTCGTTTCCGCCGGCTTGTGCCATATCCGGCCGCCCACCACCCTTGCCCCCTACACGCATGGCTACCTGGTTGACCAGCTCGCCCGCATGCACCTTGCCGACAAGATCCTTGGTCACTCCGGAGATAATCGTGACCTTCCCTTCCTGGACAGAAGCCAGCACGATAGCGGCACTGCCAAGTTTGTCCTTGAGACGATCTACAGCCTCACGCAGAGCCTTGCCATCAACACCGTCCATGCGCGTCGCCACAACCTTCACCCCCCCGATGTCGCGCGTCGACTCGGCCAGCGCATCCCCCTGGGTGGCGGCAACCTTGGCGCGAAAGGTTTCCAGTTCCTTCTCCAGCTGGCGCAAACGGCTGTTGAGCTGCTCAACCTTGCGATCGACGTCGTCCCGCCCGCCACGCACCATTTCAGCCACGCGCGTCAGGCGCCGCTCGCCCTCGCGCACGAAATCTTCCGCAACTTCGCCGGTTACTGCCTCGATGCGGCGCACGCCGGCGGCCACACCACCCTCGGAGACAAGCTTGAACAGGCCGATATCTCCGGTGCGGCGCACATGCGTCCCGCCGCACAGTTCCGTGGAGAATCCACCCATGCCTACGACGCGCACCTGCTCGCCATATTTTTCGCCGAACAAGGCCACGGCTCCTGATTCCATCGCCTTGGCGATCGGCATGACGCGCGTCTCCACCGAGTCATTTGCGCGGATTTCAGCATTCACCAGACGCTCGATCTCCTCGATCTGGGCATGTGTCAGGGGCTCATGGTGGCTAAAATCAAAGCGCAGCCGTTCCGGCTCGACAAGAGAACCCTTCTGAGTCACGTGCGAGCCCAGCACCTTCTTCAGCGCTGCATGCAGCAGATGCGTAGCCGAATGGTTATAGGCCGTCGCCTGGCGCCGCGCCTCGTCGACTTCGCCGCTTACGCGCGCACCCACCCGCAGAACGCCGCTTTCCAGACGTCCGATATGCGCATGCCCCTTTTGAGTGTCCTCGACGATAAACCGGACACCCTTCGCAAGCAGCACGCCCCTATCACCGATCTGCCCGCCACTTTCCGCATAAAACGGAGTGCGATCCAGAAAAATCACCCCGTCTTCACCCGCGTGCAGTTCATCGACTGCCGCATCGCGACCGCGAATTGCCGTAATTACGGAGCTGTCTCGCGTGTTCTCATAGCCGGAAAACTCCGCTGGCGCCACACCGCTTTCCTCAAGCCCGATCACGGCGGTTTTGAAGGTAGAGGCTTCGCGTGCGCGCTGACGCTGCGCATCCATCTGTTGCTCAAAGCCCTCCAGATCAAGCGCCAGCCCGCGCTCGCGCGCAATGTCCCCCGTCAGATCGACCGGAAAGCCGTACGTATCGTAGAGCTTGAAGACAGTTGCGCCCGGAATGGCTTTGGTTTGCAGTTTGGCGATATCGTCCTCAAGAATCCGCAGACCCTGTGCCAGGGTTTCGGCAAAACGTTCTTCCTCGAGACGCAGAACGCGCTCGACCTGGGCCTGGGCTCTCTTTAGCTCGGGATACGCTGCACCCATTTCGCGCACGAGTGATGCGACGAGCTTGTAGAAGAAAGCCCCTTCGGCGCCCAGGCGGTGGCCATGTCGGACGGCACGGCGGATGATGCGCCGCAACACGTATCCGCGGCCTTCATTCGACGGCACGACGCCATCGGTAACAAGAAAGGCGCAGGAACGAATATGGTCGGCAACTACGTTGAGAGATTTATCCTCGAGATCGCGCGAACCCACGATATGGGCAGCGTCCCGGATCAACTCGCGGAATAGATCAATCTCATAATTGCTGTGTACACCCTGGATGACGGCGCTGATTCGCTCAAGCCCCATGCCGGTGTCCACCGACGGCTTGGGCAACGGATGCAGCTTGCCGTCGGCATCGCGGTTGTACTGCATGAACACCAGGTTCCAAATTTCGATATAGCGGTCGCCGTCGGCCTCCGGAGAGCCCGGCGGCCCGCCTGCCACATCCGGACCGTGGTCGTAGAAGATTTCGGAACATGGACCACATGGACCGGTATCACCCATGGACCAAAAATTATCGGTGCCGCTGATGCGCGCAAAACGCGCCGGGTCGACCTTCATCTCCTTCAGCCAGATGTCGGCCGCCTCGTCATCGTCGACGTAAACGGTCACCCACAGACGCTCCGGCGGAAGATGCATTTCGTGGACAAGAAACTCCCAGGCGTACTGAATCGCCTCGCGCTTGAAATAATCGCCAAAACTGAAGTTGCCGAGCATTTCAAAAAAAGTATGGTGGCGCGCGGTATAGCCGACGTTTTCCAGGTCATTGTGCTTGCCGCCGGCACGCACACAACGCTGTGAGCTTGCCGCACGCACATACGAACGCTTGTCGATGCCGAGAAAAACATCCTTGAACTGCACCATGCCAGCATTGGTAAATAGCAATGTCGGGTCGTTGGCCGGAACCAGCGAACTGGAGGGAACGACCGTGTGGCCATGGCGCTCGAAAAAGCGCAGGAAACGATCTCGGATTTCGGTACTTTTCATCATAGGAAGGGAGACGGCAGGTCAGTCGCGGTCGTCAGTGCTCAGTACGCGCATAATCTGATCGCGGGTATAGCCGCGTGACTGCAGGAAGCGGGCCTGACGTGCTCGCTCAACGTAATCGCTGGGCAACTGCGTTCCATATTTTTTTTCACGCACCTGTCGAACCTGCTTGATCCAGTCGGTACCGGACGCATCCAGCCATTGGTCAATTAGCTCGGAAGCCACACCCTTCTGTTCCAGTTCATGACGAATGCGCATCGGTCCGTATCCTCGCGCACGGCGCGAGCTGACCAGCATCTCTACAAAACGCGCATCCGACGCAAGCCCCTCGCGAGCAAGTCTCGCGACTGCTTCTGCAGCAACCTCCTGCGCGTAACCTTTGACCAGCAACTTCGCCAGCAGCTCCTGGGTAGTGTGCTCGCGTCGCGCCAGGATATCGAGCGCGGCACGCCGCGCCATCGCGGAATCAGATGGGTCCTTCGTTTTCGCGCGACCCCGAATCAGGCCTCAGCCTCTTGCGGCACGCCCGACTCGTCTTCCGTCCCCGTGACACCGCTTTGTGACTGGCTGCGGGTAAGCTCACGAATGCGGGACTCGATCTCTACCGCAATCTCGGAATTTTCCTTCAGGAACTGACGCGCGTTGTCCTTGCCCTGCCCGATGCGATCCTTCTTGTAGCTATACCATGCACCGGATTTCTCGATCACGTCGTTTGCGACGCCCAGATCGATCAGTTCGCCTTCTTTCGAAATGCCTTGGTCATAAAGTATGTCGAACTCGCACTGCCGGAACGGCGGTGCGAGCTTGTTCTTGACCACCTTTACGCGTGTCTGGCTGCCGATGACTTCCTCACCCTTCTTGATCGATCCGATGCGCCGGATGTCGAGACGCACGGAGGCATAGAACTTGAGGGCGTTGCCGCCGGTGGTGGTTTCGGGGTTGCCGAACATCACACCGATCTTCATGCGAATCTGGTTGATGAAAATCACCAGGGTATTGGAGCGCTTGATGTTCGCCGTTAGCTTGCGCAGCGCCTGCGACATTAGACGAGCCTGTAGGCCCAT
>JAKBDW010000307.1:0-6595 GCA_021834245.1 Pseudomonadota bacterium | reverse complement strand
GGCATGCCACCGGCTGAAATGATAAAGACCGCCGCTGCGGCTGGCATGCCAGGGATGGTTATGGCCCCCGCGGGCAGTCCCGTGCCCGCACTCGGCCCTCACCACTGGGTCGACTGGCCGACAGCGCAGGCTTATATTCGGCGCTCGGTGCACGCCGGGCGCGCCGATCGAGCGGGTCGCGTGCACTTTCGCGGGCAGGCCGTGACGATTGACCTGATCGCGGTCCAGCCGCACTACCCGGACATGAGTTTCGAACTTGCCAATCGAGTGAATCCACCGATCGTCGTGTCGGCAGGGGTGCGGGTGACGCTCAATTTGCTTAATATGGACTACGGCCCGGGGATGGACCACGGAGTGGTGCTAATTGCGGCCCGTCCTCCTTACCCTGCGTTGGGGGTGGAGCGTCTGAAACCGCGTCTCGCAATGCTAGATCCCATCCCCGCGCGCAGCGAGGCGTCGCTTGCGGACTCCCGGTACGCCCAGGCGAGCGTGCGTTTCACCACCCCGAGTGTCCCAGGGACTTATTACTATGCCTGTCAGTGGCCTGGTCACGCCGAGGGCTACCACATGTACGGAAAATTCGAGGTACGGAAGGGGAAATGAATCAGCCTGGGTGGGACGAGATCCGCTGCAGTTCCTGCTCGACTAAAAGCTGAATCGGACTTGTTCGGGGCATGGTGCCTGCGCGATGCCGCAGCGCGTATTGGTCAGGTCAGCACGCGAGAAGCATCAGGTTTCGCGGCAATGATCGCTGTCAGTTGGTCTTTCGGAGAGAAAAGCCGGAGTTGGTTTTCACTTCGTGCAGGGAGCGCACAAACGCGTAGACGGCCACAACGAACAGCACGACGACAACAAGCAGGAAGCCGATTCCAAGGTGTGCCAGATTATGCAGCTGGATTCCCGTGTCGATCTGAATCTTGTCGATGTCTGGATAGAGCAGTCCAAGAATAGCGATGACAATAAAGGCAAATCCACCCCAGGACAGAGTGCGCCCGGCAACTGCACGAGCGACGTAGATTCGGGCGTCATCGCCCAGGTGGCGGCGCGCCATCCAGGCGCCGACCAGCGCGCCGAAAAGAATCTGCATTACCATGGTGCCGAGGCCGAACAGCAGGCCGGGAACGAAGCCAAGATAGGCGTTCGGCATCGACGGCGCCAGTACCGTGTACGTGATGAGAGCAAATGCGCCGCTTCCCCAGCCAGCAATGAAGCCGTGAACCAGAGGCATGTAAGCAGGCATGGCATGCGGCTGCTGCAAATGACCGAGCTGCGGTTTCAGCTTGTGACTGTGAAAAAGATGCAGAATTGTCCCGCGTCGAAGTACATAGTAGCCGGAAACAAGCATGACAATGCCAACGACCAAATCGACGCCGAATTCCAGACGCACGTTATGGATCAATTTGGCGAATTCGGTCATGCCGAAATAGGCGATTTCGCTTGCGATCGCCCTTTGGAGCGTAAAGGCTGTCGAAAAAAGCAGACCGGCACGCATGCCTCCTTTCGTGCTGTAGCTGCCGATGGAATAACTGAAGGTGATCGGCCAGGTGTGCTCGTCAGGAGTGATTCCGTGAATCACTCCGAGCATAAAGGCGGTAATCAGCACCAGGTCAATGCCAAGCCCCAGCTGGGGATTCCAAAGGTCGAGGGCGCTCATGATCACGTTACTAGGCCAGAAAGTCGGGGGAAATGTGGTGCCGGCCAATATTTGCGCAGCGACGCATACCGTTTCATTCCGAGGAAATAACGTAGTGTAACATCGAAAGCGCTGCCCGTGCGGACTATCGGGATCTTCCGCGGAGATCTCCCAAGAGTACGTGAAGCGACGTGCAACATAAAGACTGGTCCGATGGGTGAGGGTGTTACGTTCTCTATCCGATGGACCGCCGACCTGCATGGGGGTCGGCGAGACAAACATAACCTGACCAATTAAAACGCACAGGGGAGTCCAGGTCACGGGGTAATTCTGTAGGCGTGACGTTTTGTCGTGTAACCCTCACGCTCCGATCGAACCGACAACTGGTTGATAACCACTTTCCGCTGGCATCCGCGCTGGGCCAGCTTGCTGTTGCCGTGCATAGCCGAGCGCAGGATTGCGAGGCGGACAGCCGAAGAAAAAGTCAGGCCGGCTTTTGTACGTTTATTCTGGTCGCGATGCGACTTCTCTCGAATTGGTTGCGGACGGAATTACCATTCGACGGTCAGTTGTCGGTAAACGTTTGTCCATGGAAATGTTGCGCGCGCGGATTTTGTTGAACAGGCCGGTAGCATAATGAGCGAGCACGCCATCGGACCCGGGGCGGCTCGTGCCAGAAGTTACCGAATCTGTTCCGCTGTACGATCCCCAGGCAACATCGGGAAAATGGACGCGCTTCGTGTCATGGCGTGGGTATTGCACTCGATGATTCCGGCAGCGGCTATTCGTCGCCCGGACACCCCGAGATGTTGCCTCAGGACGTAAACAACGATTGGCCAGGGCTTCATCAATCGACTCGCGCTTGGATCTGAAAGCTCCCTTGTCGTTGTTTCGATTGGCCGTCACCTGAAACTCAAATTAGTGGCGCGAGGAATAGAGACCGAATACCAATGGTCCGCGCTGGCTCAAATGGTTTGCGAAAGATTCCAGGGGTTCCTGTTTTGCCGCCCGTAGGCAGAGCAGGAATTTCTGAGATGGCCCGAAGGCAATCAAGCCGAGGTCGTTAGCGACGTCGGCCGCATAGTGTAAAAAATCAGGAAGGACGTAATAGCGCCATAGTCTAGCCGCTCGCCATAGTCGAAATGTCGTTTTGCCTCTGCAGTACCGACTGATCAGAATGCGCTGCTCAGGCTGCAACCTTCTGGCGCATTTCCGCGTTCTTGATGAGAATGACAGTCTGGCTGAAATTGCCTTGGATTGCGGCAGACAGGGCAGTGTTACCGGCGGCATCTTTCAGGTTGACAACGGCGCCATTATCAAGCAGCAGTTTTACGACCAATGCATGGCCGTGCCCTGCGGCGATGATAAGCGGCAAGTGGCCTTTTTCGTCGCGGAAATTCGGATTGATGCCGGCACTAATGAGCGAATAGACCATGGAGGCGTGACCCTTTTGGGCGGCTTGGCAGAGCGCACGGGCGCCATGCAAGCTGTTAACTTGCACCATTGGCTTGACCCCTTTCGGCAGTTTTAGAAGGAAATTCATGAAGGACACGACAACCATAGCGATAAGCGCGAACAGCATGATATGCGGATCTATACTCAGTTTCTGCGCGATATCGCTTGGCAGGTTAGCGCCGACAGCAAGAATGGCGATGACGAGAATGAGTGTGAATTTGAGATACCGAACCAGGGAGACCGCGATAATGGCAATCAGGCCGATAAGCAGGTAGTCCTTATTCAGGCCGAATTTCTTCGTCAGGGTATCTGGTAGATTGGCGCCGATGCTCATCAGCGTGACCAGGCTGATGATCGTAATATCCTGTGCCCAAGATGCGTATCGCTTAAGTTTCAACATTCCCCCCCTCCGGGCCGTTTACGCAACAGATTATACCTGAGGCCATGCAAGATGCAGGCCAATGGGCCGATATTATCCGGCCGCGCGGTTCATGATAAAAATCCGCGGTCCGGTGATGACATCCTTTTAAGCCCCAGGTGAATTATCATTGAGTATGCGCGGAAATGCACGGGTGGCTGGCTGCTATGTAGCACCCGGGTCGACAGTCCTGTCAGTTCACCGTTTGGCTAATGATCCGCTGTGCCCATACCAGAATCGGTTGCAGACGGGCGGGAAGGAGGTCTCGTGCTTCGTCATGCTCCACCCATCGGTACTCGTGATGCTCCGGATGCCCCAGTTCTGGGCTCACCGGCAGAGTGAGTTGTTCGGACTGGGTGCAGGCGATGTAGTAGCGTGCGACCTTGCCGTGTCCGTAAATTTGAGTGTCTTGGTAGGGTGTGCCCCAAAGAAATTCCAGGTCAGTAATTCCGGATTCTTCGCGCGTTTCCCGGATAGCGGTCGCCAGCGGCTCCTCGCCAGGCTCCACCAGGCCCTTGGGAAAGTCCCATTGGGAGTAAGCGCGCAATACAAGGAAACGCCAGCCGGATCCGGTTTCGCGGACAACTACGACGCCAGCTGAGTGAGAGACAATTTCGCGCTGGCCTGGTTTGGCAGGGGCCGACAAGCTCGCTTTCCTTCCTTACCCGGGACGCCATGTTGGCTGAGCAACGGGAAAAAATCGACTTTTTCTAGAATTGAACATTATCTAGGCAGTAAACCGCTTTCAGCCCAGGTCGGCATTTGCTTCGCGTACTCGACACGCCATGCAATGTTTCGCTTTTGTTTCAGTCGGTACCAACTGTTTTCGGATGTTGTTTCGACTATCCGGGTTTGCTGCACTAGCGGGCTCTGGGGCGCAGAAAAGGGCCCTAGAACCAGTCAAAAGCGGTGCAGTTTTTACAACGTGACCGGCGCTTTTGTCTTTGCCGTCCTTGAAAGGCGACGGGGCATCATCTTCAATTAATTAAGAGGAACGCGCAGAGAAAGCGCGGATCCACGGCAAGTGCGACTTGCGCCAAAGGGGTGGCGGGCTTTGCACCAAATCTGCCGTTTCAACAAGATAAATTTCAGAATCTCGATCGGCGCGCGTCTCGCCACAAATAAGAAGCCGACTTTTTAAGAACCTATGAATCCAGCCGAATCGATGAGCACCGTGCATGGGGCGCCTTCCATGACGGAGCTGGGGATGCGTGTTCTCTGGTTTGTCGGTGCCATCCTGGTCATCAGCCTGGCCATTTGGCTGTTGCTGACATGGCAGACGATCTCGCGGCGCCAGGTGCAGCGCATGAGCGTGGCCGCGGCGCTCGCTGCCGCTCACATGGACGGCTATTTCATGCTGCTGGAGGATCGTACGCACGATCTGGCTGACGAGCTGCATCGCATTGATGTCTTGCATCATCCGCAGTTCGCCTTACCGGTGTTGCGCGATTTCGTGGGCGGCAATCCGGAATTCAGTGGCGCCTCAGTTGTTCTTCCGGATGGCCGGATTCTAGTATCGAGCACGTCGTCGGCTGCTCGCATTCTGCCGGGCATTCCGGGTGATGCCGAGTGGCGCGCGGACTTTGCGCAGGCGCTTCGCGCGCGCGGGCTCACCATCAACCGGCCACAAGTAAGCGGGATTCTTCACAATTGGATCGTTCCGGTGCGCTACGCAGTGCGCGATGGCCGGGGACGGGTGCTTTTTCTTGTTCAGGTGGGCGTCCTGCTGCAAAGACAGCAGGAGATCTGGAAGAGGCTGCATTTAATGCCGGGTGTTGTCATCGGTCTGGTGCGCGCTGATGGCGGACTCATTAGCCACGATTCTTTGCAGGATCCGATCCGCGACTACGTCGACTCTGGCTCGCCGGACTCGTTGACTACCGCCCTGCATCAGCACCGCACTAGCGGGGTATACGAGGACAGGGATAGGAACGGCCGCCTCAACGTGGGTGTTTACCAGCGCCTGCCGCATTATCCACTATATGTGTTTCTGTCGGTGCCACGGTCCGGTGTAACTGCTATCTGGTGGCAATACGCGCGCTTTCCGCTTTACATGCTGGTCAGCGGGCTTAGTTTCGGTTTCGCTCTGTACGCCATCGTGGCCAGTCGCTTCGCTCGCCGCATGCGCGATATTGGGGAGTTTTTGCTGGATGACGAGCGTGTAGGAAAAATGAATCCGCCAAGCAGCGGTGTGCGCGAGATTGATCTGCTGTGTGATAGCCTCGCGGAGGCCAGACGCAAGCTCAAGCAGGCCACTGAAAACCGGGAAAGACTTCTCCTTTCCGCGGTTCAGGCAGGCACCTATGTCGTGCGCATGAAGGACGGTGTGGTCGTCGATGCCGACGACACTTTTGTTGGAATGCTTGGCAAGTCGCGCGCACAGGTCGTGGGCTCCGCGTGGTCCGGATTATTGACGGACCCCGGCCAGGCTGAGCGCATGAATCATGCAGCTGGTTCGGAGTCAATCGCGTTATTGCGCTTCAAGCACGCCGGCGGGAAGCCGTTGTGGCTGTCGGTGGCCGAATACTCCGATGATATCCACGGCGAAAAAATGCGTAATGGTCTTGCCATTGATGTTAGCGAACGCGAGCAGCTACTGAGTGAGGTGCATTCGCAATCGCGCCGGTTGCAGGCGCTGTGGCGTGTCGCGGCCGATCGCACTTTGGCCGACGGCGAAAAGATCGCCCTCATCCTCGGGTTCGGTGTCGGGACGCTAGGAATGGAAACCGCAATGATAGGCGAGATCTCGGGAGAGCGCTATATCGTGCGGCACGTGATCGACGCGATGGGCAGATTTGAGTCGAACATGGAATTTAACTTGAAGGATGCGCTTTGTCAGTTCGTTGCTCAGAACGACAAGAACCTTTATATCGCCAACGTTTCGCAAGATGAGAGATATCGTCACTTTCCTAGCGTGGTGCAGCTCGGGATCAATACGTATGTCAGCGCGGCCATTCGTCTGGAAGACAAACTTTACGGAACACTGGTATTCCGGAGGCGCAAGGCAGCCGAGCGCGACTTCACCGAGGATGATCGGGCCTTTATCGACCTGCTGGCTTCCTGGCTCAGTCAGTTGCTGCACCACGCTA
>JAKBDW010000296.1:0-6600 GCA_021834245.1 Pseudomonadota bacterium | reverse complement strand
TCAGACAAACGGCTGGGTCATATTTGATTACGGTCAGAAGGCCGATGTGACATTTTCGGCCATAGCCGCCGTTCGCCTGCTAGGCCACTTAGGTCAGTAACGTGATGAATAGCTGGCGTTCAATTGTAAGTCGCATTGAACGGCAGCTTCTCCAAGAAGCGAATCCGTACTTTCGACCTAAAACGGGCATCCTGCATCGTCGCCAAGCATATTCCAAGACTAATATCCGTGTTTCACAAGAACGGTGCGACGCGTTGGTTCTTGCCATCCGGTTTCGTTTTGTGCCTTAATTTGTGCGATGACATATCTCGAATGGGCATCTCACCGAAAGACTAACTACTATTGTTAGCATGCCGGGGCTGTGCCGGATGGATACGTTGTGAAGACCAAATATTTTATTTGTACTAGGGATCTTCAATGGCAAAAGGACCGTTATTTTCGCTGATCGCTATCTTCTTTATGATCACAACGACCACTTGCAAGGCGGCAATGCCTAAGCTTGTGGGCGAACTGGAATTGGGCGCTCCGATAATTGGAGTGCAGTTCGCAGCGGACGGAGGGCGCGGTGTGGCCCAACTTCGAGCGGCGGACGGGCGCCCGCCCGGATTGCAAATAATTGATATTTCGGGCCCGGGGAAGTTGGTGCCCAGGGGTTTCGTTTCGATTGAGCAGAACGGCGCAATGGCGCTCACTCCGAATGGAAAGATGCTGTTGCTTTTGACGTTGCCAAAAAATGAATCCTATGCCAGGGCGACTCCACACCGCGTGACCGCCTTTGATCTCTCGGATGCGAACCAACCAAAAGTTTTATGGCGTCGAGACATCATGGCGACCGCAGCGGTGCTTGCTCCCAATGCGAGCGGATACATAGCGCGCGAGGTATCCGGTCCAGACCGCGCGACATGGAAAAGTATCATCACTTGGGTGAACAAAAAACGCCCTCCGATCATATTGAATGATGATAAATTTTCCATCGAGCCATCTTCGCTTGCGGGTAATTTCATATTCTCCGAAGACGCCAGTTTTTTGTTGGTACCTGACTTTTGGAGTCTGCAGGTATTCGATCTGCGTGGCACCGAACCGATACGCTATACGCAGTCGCCGTTCTCAATGTTATCGGGGGGACGATATGAATGTCCTTCCAGTGCCCTTGTCCTAGATAGCGGCTACATCGCCCTTGAAGAGAACTTCTTTCCCCGCATCGGTATTTATGCGATCAAGCCACATATTCCCCGCGTGGCCGTGCTTTCGCACGACGAGACACGCCTCTGTGGTCGGGTGGACACGCTGGGAAGTGGCGACACCGTTCTGTTCAGTGATACCTCGGGCCGTGTTCGCGAGATCGATTTAAGCACGCCAGACCGACCGCGATTCACCGGGTCGTGGCAATTACCTTCGAACACCTCTGTCCTCGGCACATATGGCACAAAGTATCTCTATGCGGCGAGCAGTCGTTCTATAGATGGCAAGAGGTACTTGCAGATATTGAAGGTCTTCGAGCTAAATCTTACCGTGCCGGCGGCCGTGGATTGGGTAGCTCTTGCAAATGCTGATGCCCAGGCAGTCGACATTTACCGTAGGGAACCGAATCAGCTTACGGGCGAGTTTCAGGCAATCAACAAGCTGGAAGAGGCAAACATCCGTTTAGCGCTGGACGCACCGATCAGATCGATATCCAAAAAGAAAGCGGCGGAAATTTTGAACGACTATGGTTTTCTGCTCTGGAAGGCGTACGCGCAATCACCACCTCCTCCCGAAGCCGAAATTGCGTTGCGGCGCGCAGTAAAACTCGACCCGACGCGCATGGTCGTTTGGCTCAACCTTGCTGATTTGTTGCGTGACAGTTTACCAACGTTGAGCGATTGGAAAGAAAAGCAAGCGAGGTCTAGAGAGATTGAAACTCTGTATCGAAAATACCTTTCTCTCGGAGGCAAATCGAGCGCTCGTATTGACGGCTTTCTCAGAGGTGATCTCGGCAAGAACAGTCCCAATGACCTGTGCAGGGTGATTGTCAATTACGCTAACGCAGGCCGACTGCAAGAACTGGTTTCCACCAGCGCCACAAATGTCCCTGTTGGCAACCAACTTGTCGATTTGGTGTTCACGACAGCAGGTACGGCTCATGTTCCTACCATCTACGAGTTTAATGCCGATGTCGGTCAGCACTCGGCTGCGCACAATAGCGCGATTCCTGTCCCGAATGCTGGCAACCTGTGGGGAGGGGACCAGCTCGGTCTCGTCGTCTACCGAAATTTCTACCACATCCTGCTCTACCGGGACTTTCTTCATCCGGTAGCGAGTAATTCGCTGTCGGGCGACCAGCACTGTGAGTTCAAAACGACCACCGTGGAAAGAATCGGACAGGATGCCTTGGAGCCTAAGTTATGCAGGCAATTGCAGGCTCGCCATGGGCCGGATCTGCTCAAGTTCGGCGGGCCAATTTGGATGACGAGGGAAGACGTTTCAAAAAAGTACAGCGAAGCAGAAATTGCCGGCGCGAAGCTGATCGATATCGCCAATGACGGAAAGCCAATAAATGTTGGCAGGTTTGATCTTGCCAGTGTCGCTGGGCCTGGGTGCGAAGAGGTATTTTTCGACGAAGTCGACCGCAATGGCGCCCATTTCGAATCGGGACCGAAACGGGACCTCTTGATAAAGCTTGAGGGAGCAACCCCCACCAATCGTTATCCTATACTGCCTTGCGGCAACAAAGCGGATTTCTTCAAGTATCAAGGCAAGACCTACTTCGAAAATGAGCCAGAAACTTGGCCACCGGTCGATCAATGGGATCAATATCATCGAGTAACAAGGATTGATAATGGCGAAGTTGTTAACGTCTGCAACTTCAAATTTGAGACGCACGTGGAAGCTTTAGCGCATCACTAATTAGGTCCGTGAGAAATGCCTTGTATAAGCGCCCCACGTCTTGCAAATTATTGCCATGACTCGGTGAGTTTAGGTTTGTATTGCTGAAACTCCTGCAGACCAAATTTGATCGACAGACGACGTTGGCCTTAGCAAAGGAAATGCTGAAGCTAGCCAACTCACTCGATACGCCTATTGCTCGGGAGGAGCGTGGAAATATACCGACGATTATCAGGAATTGGGGACTGGAGCGGCCACAATAGGATTGGCGTGGTCCAAGCTCGTTGGCGTGTTGGGTAAGATCCGCATTCTCCACAGCGAATGACTTTCGGGAGAAGCAGATTGCCGGCGATGGTGGCTTTGCGGGAATTTACAGAGCCGCTGCATGCAATTCATCACCGCAGACGAATGCAGTAATGCAGGTAGGGCTTCGCGTCACTGTCTGAAAACTGGCGAACAGTGGTCATAGAAATGAGGCAGTGCCAATGACCGCTAAGGCCGACAACCTGCCACCTGTGTTCCGCGCTGTCGCTTCGTCAGCCATTGCGGTCTTTGGCGGCCAGTCCATCGAACTTCCGCTTTCGATCCGTTCCGGACATTCAGCCTCTCATATGAAGTGTGGGCGCCAGAGGGAGAGGACATTCAGACGACCGCTTTCCGCACCACGCGTAAACGGGGGCACCCCTTCTGACAGGAGGCCCGGCCCCGGATTTGCGCAAGGGTTAATGACGTGTAGACTTCTGGAAACTATGGCTCGACAACCTATTGCTTCCGGTACAGTGCACAGGATGCCGGCAGATTTTCGCAAAGCGATCGAGTCTGACTCAATTGTCACGGATGTATGGGCAAGCATTACGCCGCTGGCACGCAATGAGTGGATATGCTGGGTCACATCGGCTAAGAAAGACGAGACCAGGAACCGCCGCATAGAAGTCGGTCTTGATAAAATGCGGAAAGGCATGCGCCGACCGTGTTGCTGGCCCGGATGTCCTCATCGCTGAAATAAATCGATCCTGCGAACGACCGCTTTTGGCGCCGGTACCGTGACACCCCTTTGTCGCAAAATGGCCGGCACCGATCCCTGAATGCATGTAGCGCTACTGGCCACTTTGGCCGATCAGCACGCATAGGCTACCTGACCGGTTTCAGAGCGTAGCAACTGTCCGCAAGCCGCTAAGTCTCCATGCGTCTCAGCAGGCCCGACAGCGGCACCCCCAGAGCATTGGCGATCTGCGCGAGTGACTTGAGCGACGGAGATTTCAACCCCCGCTCAATCTGGGAAATGTAGGTACGATGCAAACCGGCGCGATCGGCCAAGGCTTCCTGGGATAGCCCCTTTTCGGTTCTCACCTCCCGCAAGACTTCCGGAAAACGCTCCGCCACGGAGCGCGATTTCTGGGCGCACATGGGCCAATAAGTTGACCCTTGCGTGACTGGACGTCTACAGACTATAGTCTTGCATACTATCGTATTGCTATTCTTCAGGATGTCGCGAATGCCGACTGGCACGACCGGGCGCCAAAGGTCCGAATTTAAATCCCGTCCCGGAAGCGACCCGATGCTGTGGAGGCTCCATCATCATGGACAAGGAACGACCCTTATCAACTGGCCGCCGGCGCCTGGGACTGCGCGTCCGACTAGAGCGCGTGCGTCGCGGCTGGAGTCAGGAGGTCCTCGCCGAACTGGCTGGATTGCACCGCAATTATATCGGCCATGTGGAACGGGGCGAACTTAATATTGGATTCGACAACCTGACGCGGCTGGCCGAGGCACTTGAGATGTCGGTAGGACAACTGCTCGATGAACACAACCCACGTCTAGGCTTGCGAGCGGATATACCGACGGAGAACGCGTAAAGTGGGTGACGCTCCGCCTCGTGCGCGGGTCGGTGCGAAAGCTTACTTCCAGCGTAGTCCGTGACAAAGAGTGTAGATCAATATTGGACTCTGCCTGCGTCGCGATATCAGAGGACATGTCTGCAATCATTGTATTGGCCGTGCGTCCTGACCGGATTGAGCATGTCGATAGGTAACATGGAGTCATTGCGATTCCGGTTGACGCTTACCGTCGGTCAAGAGCACCTGGCGTATGCGCGCCAGGTGCTCACCAGGATCTGCCGGACAGGGCGGCGCCCTGACCGGGGAGTCGCGTTGCTTCAGCGCCTCCGGTGCTGGTTGACGTTCCCGCGCCTGCGCTACCTTGACTCCGGCCTCCGGCGTGAAGCGCCCCGCCTGCGCCCGGGTGATGAGCGCCCGCAGGTAGCCCAGGGGCGAACCGCGGATGGTATGGGTCGCAAGCCGTCCGGCGAGTTCATCCAGGATGTCTTGCGCGAGGGTTAATGGCAATGCGGCGAGCTTTTCCCTGGCGAGCCGGACTTCCCGGCCGGAAAGTGTTTTCGGGAAGATCAATTCACTACCACTTTCGGTGCCTTCCGCTTCTGCTCTCCCGTCTGCGCTCGATGTTGCTGTCGAGGGCGGTGGTTGTGGTGGTTTGGGTTCTCTTGGTGGTTCTATGATGGTTAGGGTGACACCGGTGTCACCACTTGGTGACACGGTGCCGGGGGGTGGTGGCGCCGTGCCAGGGGGTGGTGGCATTTTGCCGGGAGGGGGTTCCAAGGCGAGCCGATAGCCATTGCTGGTGGGCGAACCATCAAGACGATGACGCCGTTCCACCCGGAGGAAACCTTGGGCTTTGAGCTGATTCAGGATGCGCTGCACACTGCGGGGATTAAGACAGGTCTTTTTCGCCAGCGTGGGAATACTGGGCCAGCAGTAGCCGGAATCGTCACTGGCATCGGCCAGCGCCAGCAACACGAATTTGATGGAGGGCTTTAACGGCAGCCCCCAGGCCCAGTTCATGGCGGCGATGCTCAACGGCGTCCTGCCGATCGTTCATTCCGGGTCGACCTCAAGCGCTTTCCGGGAAAGATTACTGCGTCCCTGCGTACTGCTTCCTGAACCAAGACAACCTGCCACGCCATTTGCGGTTCATCACCATTCGCTCGACGCCCGCATCCGCAGCCGATGCGGGCGTTGGATGAATAGGCTTGGTCGAAAGCAGTTCGCAACCGAACCGCACTGGAACGGAGAAGCTGTTTTTTCCCGATGTCTTTGCGCATGGACCTTTCCCTGTCCGTTCCTGGTGCGAAGGCGCCAACCAGGCCGCGCCACCGATTTTCTGTTGCAGCGCGCTATCCGCGCATAGCGTTGACACGATAGGCACGTATGGGTATGCTGTCAAGCATGACTGAGAGATTCTCCTACCATGAACGCGTCGCGATCGTGCGATCGCACTTTGGCCTGTCGCAGACCGTGATGGCGGAACGCGTGGGATTGTCCTTGCGGGCCTATCAGAACTACGAGCGCGGGGAGCGGGAGATCCCGGTCGTCCTGGTGCAGGCGCTCTATCAGGCGTTTCAGATCGACCCGGTGTGGCTGCTGACGGGCGAGGGATCGATGATCGTTGCCGCGGAAGCGCGCAAGTGCCTGGATCAACCCCTCCTCGACCGGGTGGTCGCGGCGGTGGAGCAGTTCGAATCGGGATTGAAGAAACGGCTGTCGGTGCAACACAAGTCGAGACTGATCGGATTGCTTTATGAGAAATCCCAGTTGCTGACGGAAGTAGCCGGGGAAGCCTTGAGCCCGGCCAAGATGCGGAGTCTTTTGAAACTGGTGGCTTAAACATTCAATCTCATTTCAACAAGGAGAAATCCCGTGCCTCACGAACCATGGACGG
>JAKBDW010000115.1:0-6659 GCA_021834245.1 Pseudomonadota bacterium | reverse complement strand
TCGTGCGGGCAGAGTGGGCTGCAGCCTGTGCAGGCGAATGTCTCAGCTGAAAGCTCACTGCGTTTCGTTAGCGTGAACGCGAAAGGCGATGGGTCAGCTGGATGGGGTACGAATTTTGTGGAGCTAGCTGTCGGCGCAATCTTCAGTTGATCCAAGGCAACGTCTGGAAGATGCGGTAATCCATGTCGGGGAACAGATTGTTGCGCGCAGAGACTTCACGTAGATAGCCATCGTCAAGCTGGCCGGTTTCCAGCATGCCGGCAAGGCGCTGAAAGCGATGTATGTGCGTCTTGAAGCGCTTGGTCGCGTAATCGGTCGCTGAGCCAGATTGCATCATGAATGCCCAGTCGCTCGATTGCGCCAGCAGTAACTCGCGCGCGGCCTGGTCGAGCACCGAGCGACGTGCGCCGCTGGCATCCGGAATTCGTTGCACCAGCGTACTCATGCTCCCGGCGGCGGAATGCAGATGAGGGTACACCCAGTCATTGGAGCCGTTGAGCCAGACTTCGTGGAAACCGCCGGCTCCCCAGCTGCATTCGGGCGGCGAGGCAGTCTGCAAGTGGCTGCAGTGAAGATCCAGGTACTCAGCCGGTGTTATGGTTTCGATGTCATGTTGATCTCGGGCGATTTTACGCAGCAGGAAATCCAACCATTGCGGCCCTTCGAACCACCAGTGGCCGAATAGTTCTGCGTCGTACGGAGCCACCACAATCGGTTGCGCGTCGCAGTGTGCGGCAGCCCATTCCAGCTGTTTCTGCCGATTGAACATGAAATTGCCGGCATGCTGCGCCGCCTGCTCGCGCGCCCAGCCAGGGTGGTAAGGTTCCTTCCAACTGCCCTTGCCGGTAATGCGAAAATACTTGATACCGGTGAAGCCTTTCACGCCTGCGTGTCGTAGTGCATGCATGTGAGGTGCATCGATGTCGAAACCGGCATCGCGATAGAATTCGCGATACATGAAATCCCCGGGGTAACCTTCTTCCGCGGACCAAACCTGTTTTGATGACTCGAAATCCCGTCCGAACGCCACTGGCCCGGCAGGAGTTCGCAGTGGGCGGAATATGCCGTTGCGTGGGCGGGGGTCTGCATTGAGAATGCCGTGTGTATCAAGGAAAAAATGATCGACGCCGAATTGCTGAAGAATCTGCTCCAACCCTGGCAGGTAGCCGCACTCCGGTAACCAGATGCCGCGGGGCTGCTGCCCGAGGATGCGTTTGTGGGTGCGCACCGCCATGGAAAGTTGCGCGTAAATGCTTTCCGGTTGGGACGCAAGCAGGGGCAAATAGCCGTGGGTTGCGCCGCAGGTAAGCACTTCCAGGTGACCCGATCCCATCAATCTTCGGAAGGCTCGCGTCACATCCAGGCCGTCGTGCTCCACGAAACGCTGCCGCAGGCGGGTAAAACGTTCGGTATAAAACTGCACCACCGGCTGAAAGTACCGGTCGCGCCGAGTGCGCGTGCGCTCTCCCTCGAGGGCGAGCAGACGTTCGTCCAGGTATCCGAGAAAACGACGCTGGAGCAGAGGATCGGTCATCATTGAAAGCAGCGTGGGCGTAAGGGACATCGTGACGCGAAAAGGCACGCCGTCAGTCACCAATGACTCGAACACGTCGAGCAGCGGCAAGTAGGTTTCGCTGAGTGCCTCGTAAAACCAGTCTTCCTCAAGAAAACGCGGGTACTCCGGGTGGCGAACGAACGGCAGATGCGCGTGCAGAACGAGCGCGAGATAGCCTTTCGGTTTCAATGGTGCAGGGTCAGCGGCTGCTGACAGAGGCAGACCACACTGGAGTGCTTCCTTCGATATGACCGCCGCTGCGAACGTACATCTTTCGGAATTCAGCGTCGCTGATCCACCATTCGCTATCGGTGGCAGTCGAAGCACCGCGTGATGGAATGCGTGCGACACCTCGGCGAAGCGTGGTTACAAACGAGCCATCATGCGTGTAATAGCCAAGCTGCAAGTAAAGCGCGGCTTCGGTGAGCAGTTCCCCGAGATGAAAGTACCAGCGCCCGCTTTCGCTCGGTAATGCAATCTCATCGAGCACCTCGAGCACGCGGTCACGGATGCGGCATAGGCGGATGCAAAGGCCTGGCTGCCGGGTGAGGCTTCCCGGTTCCAGAGCCCAGTAACCATGAAGAATTCCGGGCTTCTGCGGCAACAGACCTAGTAGTGGTTCGGGGAATGGCGGCAGATTCTCGATATCCTCGCCCAGATCGATTGAGAGAAATGGCAGTGTGAGTTCAAGATTTGGTAGCGTCGTTGAATATTTCGCGCTTTCTATGCGTTCCTGCATCGGGGCATTATGCGGTGTACGGGCGCGCGGCACCGCTGCGGGTTCAAGCGAATTTGGGTTACTTGTCGCTCCGGTCAGGCGTTTTCTTGGCGCTGGCCGCTGGGGCGGGGCTTTCTTGCTGGTGGACGCGGATTTGGCTGCGCGTCGATGCGCCGCCTTTGCGACGGGATGGGCGCGGGATTTCGATTTGCCGCGCTTTGCCTTTCGTTTCTTGGCGAGCAGGCGCACCAACTCTTCCTTGCGCAGCTTGGAGTAGCCGGTCAGACCAAGGGCGTGTGCGGCGGCGCGCAGTTCTTTCAGGGTTCTTTCTTGTTTTGCCATTTTATCTGCTCCCGTAGCTTGACCATGGTTCCTTTTTCGGAATCATGAACCATACCAGCTTTCCAGGAAACTCTATCAATGATAGGCCAAATAGGCGATCGTTGATTTCTGCGTTTGTCGTCATAGAAAAAAGTTGCCACTGCGATTGAGATGCCTTTGCGTTTGCGAGGCCGCTGGTCGAACCGTCCGGAATATCGATTCCCGTGCCCACATAGTGGCCCGCCAATGAAGCGGTATATCTATCGATTGTACAGTCAATTTGTCATGTCGCAGTGCCGGTCGTCCGGTTCAATGCGCCGGCTTTGTGCGCTTGTTTTTGCAAGATGTGAGATACCTTTCGGCGGGGCGATCCCTCCCCGCAGCGGGATTACCGGCTAAGCAACGAAATTCTTGAATTCGGTTTTTTTGTGACCGGCCATGGTCCGTTCATTCAGAGTGCAACTTGATTGTCAGACCTGCCGGCAACTTGCAATCAAGAGTCGGTCGCACGTCCCGACTGCGTCTCGATTTGATCCGCGTCAATGTCTGAGTTTCCCTGCAACGGCATGATTCATTGAAGCGAGCCGGCTCAAGAATCTTGGTGGCGGTATTGCCGCTCGGAATTGCCAATTCGATGTATGAATTTCCCTCGGGAGGAAATTGAATGTTTCTCAGGAATAAGGTCAACCACGACATCGTTGAGATCCTGGATCTTGATGCACTGTTTGATCCATTCAAGACGAGGGTAGCCGGCCGCTATCATGCAGGAGAGGAAATGCAGGAGCCTGGAATGTTCAACAAGCCGGAACTGGTTTTCCCTTCGGGTGAGTCGCTGCCGCGTTGCTGGATAGACGTGCATTACCGCGATAGTGCAGAAGGAAACTGAGTTTATGGATGCTCAGCCATGTCTTGATACGTGCTGCGCAACTCGGTAAAGGTCGATATAGCTTTGCGCACTCGG
This sequence comes from Pseudomonadota bacterium, assembly GCA_021834245.1. GTDB lineage: Bacteria > Pseudomonadota > Gammaproteobacteria > Acidiferrobacterales > UBA6901 > JAJXUF01. Next base: position 3,104 of record JAKBDW010000115.1, on the reverse strand, counting down.
GCGCCAGCTGAAATCCTGACGCATGCCTCGTGCTGTGATCGCCTGCCATATGCCGCTGTCGGCGTAGAGTGCCAGCGCACGACTTACCGCGGTGGCAAGAGATTCGACACTGTCGCCATCAAAGACAACGCCGGTCGCAGTACCGGCATGCAAATTGACGGGCGAGGCGTCAACCACGGTATCGGCAAGGCCGCCGACACGCCGCACGACTGGCAGCGTACCATAGCGCAGACTGTAGAGCTGGTTGAGTCCGCAGGGCTCGAAGCGCGACGGCATGAGAAAGATGTCCGAGCCCGCCTCAATTTGATGCGCGGTGGGTTCGTCGTAGCCGACGAACGCCGCCATACGACCCGGGTATCGCGCCGCTGCCCTGCGCAGCGCATCTTCATAGCGCGCCTCGCCACTCCCCAGTACCAGAAGCTGTATTGGTTGCCGAAACAGGTGTGGCAATGCATCGAGAACCAAATCGATGCCTTTTTGCTGTACCAGACGTCCAACCATACCAATCAACGGAATACCCGTATTAACAGTAAGGCCATAGGCCTCTTGTAGTGCGCGTTTGTTGACGCTTTTATTCTGCAGGTGGTCGACATCGTAAGTATGTGCGAGGTGGGGATCACGTGCGGGGTCCCATTCGCGGTCGTCGATACCGTTCAGAATCCCGACGAGCTGTGAGGTCCGATGGCGCAGCAGCCCGTCGAGTCCAAAGCCGAAGTCTGGCAACTGAATCTCGCGCGCGTAGGTGGGGCTGACAGTGCTGAGCATATCCGCAAACACCAATCCACCTTTGATGAATGACAGTTGACCGTAGAATTCCAGTGCTTCGGGGGACCACAACGACGGACTCAAGCCCAGAGTTGCAAGTGTGCCAGGCGGGAACAGTCCCTGATAGGCAAGATTGTGGATTGTAAATACAGTCGCCGGTCGGTTGTTTGCGCCCATCAGGAGCGGCGGCAGCAATCCGCACTGCCAGTCGTTGCAATGCACAACATCGGGGCGCCAAGAGAGGCCTGCGAGGTTTAGTGCTATCGCCTCGGCGACGCGTGCGAATAGGGCAAAGCGGGTCGCGTTGTCGTCCCACGGTCGTCCGAGCGGATCCAGATACGGGTTGCCAGGGCGATCGAATGCCGGTTGGTAGTCCACCAGCCAGGTCGTTACGTTGCTGCCGGGCAGGCGGCTTTCGAGCAGGCGCAGGCGCGCCGTCAAAGCGGGCAAGCGAATGTCGGCTACCACCTTTGTCGGTCCTGCATTTTGCAGGGCAGTGCGATATGCGGGCAGAAGCAGGCGCACGTCGCATCCCATGGCTTGAAGAGCGGGCGGCAGGCTGCCGGCGACGTCGCCGAGGCCACCTGTTTTGATCAGCGGGTGAGCCTCGCTGGTGACGTACAGAACCTTGACCATGATTTGAGAATTGTAAATCTTGCTGAAAGACGCAGAGTGTAGCCGAGGGCTACATGATTATGCCATCAGTACTATGCATCTTGGCCTAGGCGTGGTCCAATCAAGGTGTGTCATTGGCACGACACACTTCTCATGGTTCATGTCCCCGCGAAACCATTGCGTCGAGATGTTGATACCCAGGTACTGTCTGCCCAGAAATAGACGCGCCCGGACATATGGCACGAAGCGCTGAAACGAGCGACAATCATCTGCAGCAAGGGCGCGATTGCGAATTCGGGGGGATTTGACGGCGAGTGCATTGTATTGTGCTCGCTTTTTCTTGCGGAGTTCCAGAGAAGGGACCGATTGCATGTCTAAAACGAGAGAGCAAAGTCCGCGATTCGTCAGTCGTCTCACGCGCGATACTCTGGCCCTGATTCTGGCGGGAGGTCGCGGTAGCCGTCTGAAGCAAATGACCGAATGGCGTGCCAAACCGGCTGTTCCCTTCGGGGGCAAGTTCCGCATCATCGATTTTCCGCTTTCCAACTGCATCAATTCCGGCATACGCCGCATCGGTGTTCTTACCCAGTACAAAGCGCATTCCCTGATACAGCATATCCAAAAGGGATGGGGCTTCCTGCGCGGCGAATTCGGCGAATTCGTCGAGTTGCTCCCTGCGCAGCAGCGCATCGAAGCATCGTGGTATCTTGGGACTGCCAACTCTGTCTATCAAAACCTGGATATTATACGCAATCACGACCCCGGCTACGTGCTGGTACTGGCGGGAGACCACGTCTACAAGATGGACTATGGTCCAATGCTCGCCTGGCATCTCGAGCAAAATGCGGATTTAACCATCGGCGGAATTGAAGTTCCGCTTGATCAGGCCGGCGCTTTTGGTGTCATGGAGGTTGATGATGATTCGCGAGTGGTTCGCTTCCTCGAAAAGCCGGAAAATCCCCAGCCGATGCCAGGACGCACAGATGTCGCCTTAGCTTCGATGGGCATTTACGTATTCAATACTCAATTCCTCTATGAGCAACTCATACGCGACGCCGACAATCCGAAATCAAGCCACGATTTCGGGCATGACATCATTCCCGAGGCCATTAAGAAGTACCGTGTCGTTGTCTATCCGTTTCGTGACACGGCGAACGGGCGCCATGCCTATTGGCGCGATGTCGGCACTGTCGATGCCTTCTGGGAAGCCAATATGGAACTCGTCGGATTGACGCCGGAACTCAACCTTTATGACAAGGAGTGGCCAATCTGGACCTACCAAGAACAGTTGCCGCCGGCCAAGTTCGTATTCGATTACAACGATCGGCGCGGTATGGCGGTCGATTCCATGGTGTCCGGTGGATGTATTATCTCCGGTGCGGTAGTGCGGCGTTCGCTACTGTTTTCCAACGTGCGCGTTGAGTCGGGCTCGATCCTAGAAGATGCTGTTGTGCTGCCGGACGTGGGCATCGCTCCAGGTTGTCGCCTACGGCGGGTGGTTATCGACCGGGGATGTGATATCGCCGCGGGCACGGTAGTTGGCGAAAATCCGGAAGACGACAAGACGCGTTTCTATGTCACACCTGGGGGGATCACGCTCATTACTTCTGCGATGCTTGACCAGGTGCTGCATCATGTCCGCTGAATCGCGCTTGCGGGTAGTGCTTTGCTGGCACATGCATCAGCCGCAGTATCGTGACCTCATCAGTGGTGACTACCGGCTG